>NZ_DAIQAX010000006.1:37075-102430 GCF_036781485.1 Thermocrinis sp. | reverse complement strand
GAGATTTTTTAATGGAAACCCCCAACTTTTGGATAGAAAGAAAAGTGGATAGCATTTTGAAAGATATAGAAGAAGAGCTATGAAAGGTATATTTAGGGTATACGGAAAAGTTCTAAAGGTGAGCGGTATTTATTTGGAAGCAACGGTGTCAGAAGGTGCAGTGGGTAACCATGCTATCATAAAAACGGATAACAATAGCATAGACGGAGAGGTAATAGGTTTCTATGAAAACAGGTGTATTATCATGCCCTTTGGAAGTTTATCGGGAGTCAAGGTGGGGGATAGGGTATGGATATTGCGGGAACCGGTCTCTACTGTGGTTGGAGAGCAAGCACTAGGACAGTTGCTGAACCCGCTTGGAAGAAGGCTTTCAGACGGGAAACTCCTATCAGGAGAAAAAAGACCCATTGAGCTAAAGGATATTAATCCTTTGCAGAGGAACAGGATCACAGAGGTATTTGACACCGGTATAAGAACTATAAATGCACTCTTTACCTTAGGTAAGGGACAAAAGGTAGGTATATTTGCGGGAGCGGGTGTGGGGAAAACCACGTTGTTGGGAATGATCACGAAATTCAGTAAAGCAAAGGTCGTGGTTCTGGGTTTAATAGGAGAGAGGGGCAGAGAAGTTAGGGAATTTGTGGAAGATGTTTTAGGAGAGGCCATAAAAAGAAGTGTAGTTATAGTTACCACCGCAGATCAAACGCCTATAATGAAGGTAAAGGGTGCTATCAGTGCACTGGTCCATGCAAGGTACTTTGCTGAAAAGGGCTATGACGTGCTTTTAGTGTTGGACTCTCTGACCCGCTTTGCCATGGCTCAGAGAGAAGTGGGGCTTTCTGCAGGAGAACCACCTACTTTAAAAGGTTATACGCCTTCTGTTTTTTACCTTCTGTCTAAGATAGTGGAAAGTTGTGGAAGCTTTAAAAACGGTAGCATAACGGGAATATTCAGCGTTTTGGTTGAAGGGGATGACATTAGCCTTGACCCTGTGGCGGATGCTCTTATGGGCATGCTTGACGGTCATATTATTCTCTCCAGAAAACTTGCCAACGCAGGCTTATTTCCCGCCATAGACCCAGTAAGAAGTTTAAGCAGGTTAATGCCACAAATAGTTCAGCAAGATCATATGCGAGTTGCTCTTCAGATTAAAGAAATTCTAAGTGCTTACGAATCTGTTGAAGAGCTGGTAAATTTAGGTCTATACACCCAGGGCACTAACCCGTTGGTGGATAAAGTTATAAAACACGAAAAGGCAATAAAAGACTTTTTTAGGCAAGACTACAGAACCGCCGTGGATTTTAAAAGTAGCGTTTCGAGTCTTATGGAATTACACGAGAAGATCTTAACAGGATAAGCTATCACCTACCAAGCTTGGTCTTAGCTATGCCAGCCTCATCAGACAGGGGAAATTCGTTCAGAATCTTCTCATAGTATTCCTTAGCCTTTCCTGCATCTCCAGAGTTTTCGTATATTCTTGCAAGCTGTAGGTAAGCAGAAGGTAGCTTGTTGCAATCCACAAGCTCGCCCTTTTTACACTTTTCTTCCAATGTTCTCCAAACAGCCTCCGCTCTTCGCATATCTCCTAAATCTCTATAGATTATACCAAGCCAGAGGTAAGCATTGTCTGTTAGGGGGGTTTTGGGGTTGTTCTTAATAAACTCTATGAACTTATCCTTTGCCTGGTTTAACTGCCTGAGGTTGTAGAGGTTCAGCGCATTTTGGTATTCTCTTTCGTAGTCTTTTGAGGTATCAGCTTTTACCGAAGCATCGCTTGTTTTTACTTCTTCCCTTCTTTCTGTATGCCTTTCTTCACTGTGCTGTACTTTCTGCTCAATTCTTGCTTTTTCAAGTTCTAACCTCAGGCTTGCCAAATTCTGAGATAGTGCGTCTATTCTCTTCTCTGTCTTTAACTGCTGGGCTTCAATCTTCCTTTGCTGCTCCTCCAGTTGATCTATCCTTTTGTTAATCTGAGATAGCTTGAAGCTTAACTCTTCTTGCGTCACTCCACCACAGGAGGATACAAGGAAAGCTAAAAGGATCAACTTCCTTCCCATCGTTTTTTATTTTAAACTATTTTTGGCATGTTTGAGGAGTTTTTAGCCTTTAGGTTTAAAGATGGCAAGATCCAACCTATAGCCCATCCTCATATACCAGACTTTAAAAGCCTTTTATGCATAGATAGACAAAAGGAAGAGTTGAAAAGAAACACCCTACAGTTCGTAATGGGCTATCCTGCCAACGATGCTTTACTATGGGGGGATAGGGGAACAGGAAAGTCTTCCCTGGTAAAATCCATGCTTGGATTACTCGGGAAAGATGGTCTAAGATTGGTTCAAGTATATAAGTCTCAATTGGAACATTTATCGGATCTTTATGAAGCTATAAGAGGCAGCAAAAAACGGTTTATACTCTTCTTCGATGATCTTTCCTTTGAGCCGGAAGAGGATGAGTATAGACTATTAAAATCACTTTTGGACGGAGACTTAGAGGAAAGGCCACAAAACGTGCTTGTGTATGCTACATCAAACAGAAGGCATATGGTGGCAGACAGAGAAAAACAAGGAAGGTTTCCGGAAGAGGATTACAGAGAAGTAATATCCCTCGTAGAAAGGTTTGGATTGAGATTGGGCTTTTATGCCTTTGACAAAAATCAATACTTAGAAATAGTAAAGGCTTATGCTAAAGATATAATGGAGGAAATAAACTATTCAGATCTTGAAGAAAAAGCTCTTTTGTGGGCCACAGAAAGGGGTAGTTTTTCTGGTAGGACAGCCTATCAGTTCATAAAGGACCTGGAAGGATACTTAAGGCTTAGCCAAACCTTCCGGTAATGTAGTCTTCCGTGAGTTTTTGATCTGGCTTTGTAAATATCTTTTCTGTAGGTCCAAATTCTATTAGCTCGCCCAAATACATAAAAGCGGTATAATCGGAAATTCTGGCTGCCTGTTGCATGTTGTGGGTGACTATGAGTATGGTAGTTTTCTTTTTTAGTTCCACTATGAGCTCCTCTATTTTTGCGGTGGATATGGGGTCAAGGGCAGAGGTGGGCTCGTCAAAGAGAAGAACCTCGGGCTCAACCGCTATAGCTCTTGCTATACAGAGCCTTTGCTGTTGGCCACCAGAAAGGGAGTAGGCGTTGTCCTGAAGGCGGTCCTTTACCTCATCCCAAAGCCACGAAGCTTTTAATGCTTCCTCCACTCTGTCTTTTAGCTCGGTTTTGTTGTTAATCCCTCTTATACGAAGTCCGTAAGCTACGTTTTCAAAGATAGACTTGGGGAAAGGATTGGGTTTTTGGAAAACCATACCTATGCGCATTCTAACTTTCAAGGGATCAACCTTTTTATCTATTAGGTTTATACCTTCTGGGGAGAGGATAGCTTCACCAGTGTAAGTTATATCAGGATACAGGTCGTGCATTCTGTTTAGCACCCTCAAAAGGGTTGTCTTTCCACAACCAGAAGGTCCTATTATGGCAATTACTTTGTTTTCATAAACTGGAAAACTAATCTCTTTCACCGCCTGGTTTTTTCCGTAGAAGACTGATACCTTTCTGAGGTCCAGCTTTATGTTGTTCATGTAGAACCTCCTTACCAAACGTACCTTTTCCTGAGCTTATACCTAATATAAAAGGCTAAAGCGTTAAAGAGAAAAGCCAAAACCAAAAGCACAAAACCTGCGGCTGCTGCGTTTGTGTGAAAGGCCGCCTGGGGCCTTGAAACCCAGTTAAACATCTGTATAGGAAGGACTGTAAAGGGAGATTTTAGCATACCTATAAAATCTTCCCAAGGTTCTGGGGGTAAAAAGGCTATAAAGGTCAATGCTCCTATGGTAATAAGGGGTGCGGTCTCTCCTATGGCTCTGCTTATAGATATGATCACCCCCGTGAGAATACCACCAAGGGAGTAGGGTATTATGTGGTGAAAAAGGGTTTCCCACTTGGTTGCACCCAAGGCGTAAGCTGCCTCCCTTATGGATCTTGGAATTCTCCTTATTGACTCCCTGGTAGCTACCACGATAACCGGTACCATCAAAAGTCCCAAGGTCAAACCGGCGGTGAGGATACTTTCTCCAAGCTTAAATCTATGCACGAATATACCCAAAGCCAAAAGTCCATAGACTATTGAAGGCACCGCCGCAAGGTTTGATATGTTGGCTTCTATTATTCTGGCTATCTTGCTCTCTCTGTCTGCGTATTCCTCAAGGTATATGCCCGCAGGAACACCTATTAGCACGCTCCAAAAGATGGCACCAAGCATAACATAAACCGTGCCTACCCAAGCGGAGAGTATGCCTGCCTCTTCTGGAAACCGAGAGGGAAAGGACGTATAAAAAGAAGGATCTATTATACGGGACCATCCTTGAATAAGAAGAGCAAGAGTGACACTAAACAAAAATAGAATGGAAATTAATGACAGGATAAGACCGAGTGCAGAAAAACCCTTCTCTCCCATTTCAATACCCCTTTACTTTGCTTTTGAAATACACCGCCAAAAGGTTGAAGAAGAGGGTTACAATGAAAAGGAATATACCTGCAGCAAATATGGACAGGTATTCAAAGGAGTTGAATGGAAGGTCTCCGAGGGCTACCTGAACTATGTATCCAGTTATGGTTTGAATGGGTTCAAGGGGGTTTAAGGTTAAATTGGGATACATTCCAGCAGCAACGGCAACCACCATAGTCTCCCCCAAAGCCCTTGATATACCAAGTAGATAGGCAGCTAAAACCCCCGATTTGGCAGCTGGGAGAACCACTCTGAAAAAAGTTGTCACTTTGTTGGCACCAAGGGCATAGCTTGCTTCTCTCAGATAAGCTGGAACTCCCTTAAAGGCATCCTCCACCATAGAGGCAGTAAAGGGCAGGATCATAAAACCGAGAACTATGCCAGGAGAGAGGGCGTTCATCCCCTCCATTTCTATACCAAAGAGAGATAAAAATCTTTGAAGGACGGGGGTCACCACCAAAAGGGCAAAGTAGCCATAAACCACAGTAGGCACCGCTTCCATAAAGTCAAGCCAGGGCTTTATAAACTCTCTGGTTTTAAAGCTGGCAAATTCGCTCAAATAGGCTGCTATTAATAGACCCATAGGTATGCTTATTAGACCGGATATAAAGGCTATCATAAACGTCCCGTTAATGAGGGGAAGAATACCTATCTGTTTGTCGTAAAAGGTGGGAGTCCATTGGGTTTCTGTAAAGAATCTTATAAGAGACTTAGGAAATCCGCCCGCCTCTTCGTGCAAGAAAAACTTAACAGCATCTAAAACAAGCGCAAGCACTATGAGAAATGTAACCACTATGGTTACCAATCCCATTGAGAAAAAGAAAAGGTGAAAAACAGTATCAAGTCTTTTCTTTACGCTAAGGGGCAATCGGGATAGCATCTTTTAAATTATTTTATTTTAAAACAAGGGGCCCGTAGCCCCCTCTAAAGATCACTCCTTCAGCTCTCTCTTTACGAGCTCTTCTATGGTAAGCCCTACTTCTGGCTCACCACCAAACACAGTTCCCACTTTTCTTTGTTCAGCCCTCTTTGCAATTTCTGGATAGAACTTTGATGGCAGAGGTATGTATCCTACCTGTCTGGAGAGTTTTTCCGCATTCTTTATGTAGAAATCTACGAATTCTTTAACTTCCGGTCTTTCCAAAGCCTTGACATTAACATATATAAACAGTGGTCTGGAGAGTGGTTGATACTTACCGCTCCTTACTGTTTCAAGGCTGGGTGCCACACACTCACCAGTTTTGGGGTTCTTGATTTGAATAGCCTTTATTTTTCCTTTGTTTTCCTCAACATAAGCCAAGCCAAAGTAGCAAAGGGCTCCTTTTTCTCTGG
The DNA here is from genome assembly GCF_036781485.1 of Thermocrinis sp. Classification (NCBI taxonomy): domain Bacteria; kingdom Pseudomonadati; phylum Aquificota; class Aquificia; order Aquificales; family Aquificaceae; genus Thermocrinis; species Thermocrinis sp. The sequence continues at coordinate 96,593 of NZ_DAIQAX010000006.1, read as the reverse complement.
AAGCAAACTGAACCAACACGTTGTCATCTTCGGAAGCCAAGTAATCTCCTCTGCTAGACTTTGCCTTACCCACTATAGCTTCAGTAAAGTAGTCAAAGGTTCCAGAGTCCGAACCCGGTCCGCAGAGCTTTATTTCTGTGTCTGGCCATTTGGGGTCAAAATCTTTCCACTTGAAGGTTTTACCCTGAGATTCGGGCTTCCAGATTTCTTTGAGCTGTTCCACGGTCATGCATGTTGCCCAGTTGTTCTTCGGATTTACCACCACCGCCAGACCGTCGTAAGCTACGGGAAGCTCTATATACCTTACTCCGTTCTTTGCGCATTCTTCCATCTCCTTCTTTAGTATGGGTCTGGATGCGTTGCTTATGTCTGTTTCTCCTCTGCAGAACTTCTTAAAGCCGCCTCCCGTTCCGGAAATACCAACTGTTACCTTTACCGCACCCTTTTTAGCCTTTTGAAACTCTTCTGCTACCGCTTCCGTTATAGGATAGACGGTGGAAGAGCCATCAATCTTTATGACGGGCTCTTGGGCCTTTGCACCAGAAAGCAGCCCAACCGAAAAAACCGCGCTCAAAAGAAGAGTCTTTCTCATACTTCTACCTCCTTAAGGTTTTGTTGGATAGAATTTTAGAGGCGTATTGTTAAGATTTTGTTAAGAATTTTTTAAACACTTCCCACATCGCTATTGCACCCGCAGAAGACACGTTTAAGGAATTTACCTTTCCAACCATCGGGATGGATAGTACTTTATCCGCTAGCTCAAGCACGCTCTTTGATACACCCTCTCCCTCCGAACCTAAGACCAAAGCACAGGGAAGCTCAAAGTTAGTTTCTCTTATGTCCTCTCCTCCTCTTTCCACCACCACCACACTACCCCCTGCATTTTTAAACTCCTCCAGTGCTTTTTTCAGACTCGGAACCCTACTAAAAGCAAGATAAAACACCGCACCAGATGAAGCTTTAACTACAGTCTGGTTTATTGGAAAGCTTCTGTCCTTTGGCATTAGCACACCAACGCCACCGAAAACCTCACACGTCCTTATAAGATTTCCCGCATTCTGCGGATCTGTTATATGGTCCAAAACTAAAAAGTATCCTTTCTTTTCAAAAGCCATTTTGAAAAGTTGCTGGTAAGGTATAAAAGGCACCGGACTGATAAGAGCCAATATACCTTGGTTTTTTTTAGTCCCCGTAAGCTCTTCTATCCTTTGCCTGGGCACCCTTTGTATTTTTATCCCCCTTTCTTTGCAGAGCTTTACCACCTGATAAGGGGGATGGCTATCGTGGGCCACAAGGATCTTCTCCACAGGTTTGTTTGCCCTCAAGGCTTCTATCACTGGGTTTTTACCGTAGATTATCATACTCCATAAGCCTTAGCTTTATGGCTTCTATCAACTGAGTGTAATACCGTTCTATGTGTTCAGCTATTTCTATTAGCTTTAACATTTCAGTCTCTTTTGCTCTGCTTACGAGAGGTTTTATAACCTTTTCAAATTGCAAGCTATACTCTTCCAAATCTCCCATAAGCTCTTCCTTTGTGTATTCCTCTATGGTTAGCGTGTAGCCCTGATATATCATTTTGATGGATATAAGTGTGTGCTGAAGTTCCTTTTCCAAATCACCTCTATCAGAGCCTGCTTTCCGAATATCACCCATTGGAGAAAATATAATAAACTTTTTTGATGGAAAGCCTTCTTTGGATTTTAAGGCGACTCAAAGATTACTATCTTTTTATACTCCTTGCCTTGCTGGGAATGCTTTTAGAATCAATAAGCACCTCAGGAATAAGTCTGCTAGTGAAGAGTTTGGTAGATAACGGAATGTTGCTCAAAGACTGGAACAGTCTTCTGCTTACCACATCCCTGTTGCTTGCTTTTGCCATAACTCAACAGCTTGGGAACTTTTTAGTTTCTTACTATACAAACCTCTATGCAGAAAAAGAAGCCAAAAATATAAGGGAGCAGATATTTTCAAAATTTTTAAATTCTTCCTTCCTTTCCGTAAAGGAATATTCCATAGGTGAATACACTACTAGGATTCTATCGGATCTGAGGATATACAGGGATCTTGTGGGATCGTCTGTGGTAAAGCTGGTAAGAGACCCAACTACTGCCATACTGCTTTTTGGTGTGCTTCTTTACAGAGATTGGCAACTAACCATATTCCTACTACTGCTTGTTCCTTTCTTATCCCTGTCTGTAGGATACTTTGGAAAAAAAAGGGGGAAGCATCTGAAAAAAGCTCAAGAATCTCAAGAAAAGTTGATAACTAAGGTAGGAGATGTATTCAGAGGGTTTGAAAGTATAAAAACCTTTCCTGCAAAGGACTTGCTTTTTGAGTGGTTCAAGACAATAAATCAAAAAACCTACAGGGCAAGCACAAAAGCTACATTCTACGCTTCTCTAAACTCGGTGTTTAACTACAGCACTGGGTATTTGGTAATTGCCCTTTTGCTTTTTTATGGAGGACTCAGAGTGCTTGAAGGAGCTCTCACCTTAGGTGAATTTATATCTTACCTTACGGCGCTTGTATTTATACAAAAGCCCATAGTGGAAAGTCAAAAGGGTATTGTGGAAGTCAAAGCTAACTTGCCGGTAGTGGGTAGGATAATGGAGCTTTTAAAGTTGGAAGAGGAAAGAAAGGGAGAGAGTGTATTTTTAGATTTAAGGGAAGGAATAAAGGTGGATAGGCTGAGTGTGAAACTTGATGGTAAAACCTTACTGAGAGAAGTTTCCTTTTCTATAAGGAAGGGGGAAAAGGTGGCAATCATGGGTAGCACTGGTAGCGGGAAAAGCACTGTCCTCAGAGTTTTGTGCGGTTTTATACCTTACGAGGGCAACATATTCTACGATGACAGGGAACTAAGAGAATTGGATCTATTCTCTTTACGGTCTAAGATCGCATACTTAACTCAAGAGAGCTTTATACTGTCTGGAACGGTTAGAGAAAACTTGCTTATATCCAAGCCAGAGGCTAAAGAGGAAGAGCTTTGGAAAGCCCTTCAACTATCCATGTGTGATTTTGTGAAAAGCTTAGATGAAGAGGTGGATAAGGAAAACAGACTTTTATCTGGTGGAGAAGCCCAAAGGCTTGCGTTGGCAAGGATCTTTCTTAAGGAGCCTGAAATATTGCTTTTGGATGAAGCTACTTCTGCTTTAGACGCAAACACGGAAAATGTGGTGCTAAAAAATCTCTTTGACAGCTTTCCAGAAAGCACCTTCATAATCGTAGCCCATCGTTTTTCCAACATCCTGGCGTGTGATAGAGCCATTCTTTTTAAAAATGGTCAGATAGTCTTTGATGGAAATCCAAAGGAAGCTGTAGAAATTTTCCTATCTGAGTACTTCTAAATAAATGCCTTTTAGGTAAAGGGTGTTTGGCATCTGCAGTATCCAAGGATGGTCCAAATCCTGAAAGCTTTCTCCCACAATCCTTAAAGGTTTTTTAACATCCCTTGAAGCTTGTAAGATAACTTCAAGAAGATGTTCTCTGGTAATGTGAAAGGAGCATGAGTATATGGCAAAATATCCGCCAGCTTTGGCAAGCTTCAGACCCGTAACGCAGAGCTCCTTGTAGCCCCTTAACGCATTTTCTACGTGGGCTTTTGTTCTTGCAAAAGACGGCGGGTCTATGACAATAACGTCAAACTTATATCCTTCCCTGTAAAGTTTTCTGAGAAAGTGGAAAGCGTTATCCTCAACCCACTGAATGCCCTCCAAACCGTTGAGTTTTGCGTTTTCCTTTCCCAAACTTAAGGCTCTTTCTGACATGTCCACTGCTATTACACTTTTAGCTCCCTTTTTTATCATACTAAGGGCAAAACCTCCCGTGTGGCAAAAGGCGTCCAAACAGACATCCCCAGGCTTTACAAGATCCCTTATCATTTTCCTAGCCCTTCTTTGGTCCAGATAGAACCCAGTCTTTTGACCCTTTATAACATCTACGTAAAATTCCAAGTCTCCTTCCCATATTTTTATACGTTCTGGTACCGTCCCATACAGGATTCTCTCTTCCTCATCAAAACCTTCTATGTTCATAGCATAATCGCTCACCTTCTGATACACACCCTTTGGTTTGAGAATTTCTACCAAAGCCTCCAATACCCAATCTTTCATCTTGAACATACCGTAAGTAGTAATCTCAATGACTGCGTATTGGTCATACATATCTACGATCAGTCCTGGCAAAAGGTCTCCTTCGGAGTGGACCAACCTGTATGCATTGCTGTTTATGTTTAGCTTCTTTCTGTATTCAAGGGCGGATAAGATCCTACGTTTTATTAGCTCCTTGCTTATTTCCTCTCCTTTCTCAAAGGAGAGTAGCCTAACAGCTATCTTTGTATTTGGATTTATGTAACCATAACCCAGAAATTTCTTTTTAGAATCTAAAACCTTTACAAAGTCCCCAGGTTTTGGCTCTCCTTTAATTTCCAGTATCTCTGCGTTGTAGACCCACGAGAAAAATCCCCTTATTTTTTCTTCAACCCCAGGCTTTACCCTTACTTCTATCATTTATACTTAACTAACATTCTCTTTGCAACGTCCATTGCCTTTTCCTTGCCCTCCAGCTTTTCCAGAAGCGTTAGTCCAAACTCCAAAGCTGTACCCGGTCCTTGACTTGTGATTACTCTTTGGTCTTCTACTACAGCCTTGTCTTCAAAGATGGCAGGTTTAAGCTCTTCCACTAAGCTTGGGTATACGGTGGCTCTTTTGCCCTCCAAAACACCAAACTTTACCAAAGCTGTAGGTGCGGCGCATATGGCAGATATGTACTTACCCTTCTGTTCCATAGCCTTTACCAATTTTTCTACCCTTGGATCCTGCTTTAGCTTTTCCACTCCTCCAGCCCCACCTGGAAGTATGACCATATCAAGTTCGTCAGGGTTTAACTCATCCACACTAACATCGGGGACTATTCTTACATTTCTTGCACTGGCTACAGGTTCTTTGGTCAGTCCTGCAATGAGGACCTCCACTCCGCCCCTTCTTAGGACGTCAATAGGAGCCACCGCTTCTACTTCTTCAAAGCCCTCTGCAAGTATTATTGCCACCTTTTTAGCCATTTTTAAACCTCCTACTTAAGTATTTCTTTTTCCCTTACTCTTGGGTCAATGTATGCCAAAAGTAAATCGGCGACAAGGTTTCCAATGAGTAGCATTATGGTGCCTATGTATAGCCCACCCATAACTAAAAATAAATCTGTTGCCAACACTGCGTCAAGCATTAGAGAGCCCAGCCCCGGCCAACCTACTATTATCTCCACAAGAGCGGCCCCAGATAACAAGCCTGCAATCTCATAACCTATGAGCGTAGTAAATGGATTCATGGCGTTTTTTATGATGTGTCTGGTAAAGGTCCATCCCCTTAAACCTTTAGACTTAAGTAAAAGCACCATGGGAGAGTTCAAAATTTCAATAGTTGCACTCCTCATAAGTCTAACAAGCCCAGCGGTGGATATTAAGGTTATAGTAATTATACCCACAATCAGACTCTGCCAGCCACCAAGCTGGAAAAAACTACTTTTAGAGAAAAACAAAAGCAGGAGAAAGGCCAAGAAGAAAGAAGGGAAGGACATAAAGATGTAGGAGAATGCCCTTATGAATTTATCAACCAAACTCCCATCCTTCATTCCAGCCAGAAGACCCAAGGGAACCGCCATAAACCAAGAAAGAAGCGCGGAAGGAACAGTCAAAAGTAAAGTGTTACCTATTCTCTCCCTTATCAGATCCAAGACAGGGGCGTGATACTGAAAGGAAAGTCCCAGATCAAACATCAACGCAGACTTTAGCCACCTTAGGTACTGGATAAGTATAGGCTGATCCAGTCCGTATTGCCTTCTCAAAGTCTCTATGGTTTCTGGAGATATCTGCGGGTTTAGTTTAAGCTGGGCAAAGTAATCGGCAGGTGCAAGCTTTATAATCAAAAAGGAAATAAAGGTCACACCTATAAGGGTGAAAAAGCTCTGAATAAGCCTAAGCAAGATAAACCTAAGCATCAGAAGTAATTTGCCACAAAGTGGGGTGTGCTTTCAAAGTATCTTTTTATTTCCTCTTTGTGTTTTTCTTTTACGAACCTAACCACCTTATAATCATCCCACAGTCCTATGAGGGGAATCTTGTCTGGTAAGGAATCCTTGGTTTCCACAAAGTAAAGCAGGGCACAGGCAAAGTCCCTCCTTGCCTCCTCTTTAAGATCAAACTCCTCGTCTAAAAGGAGCCTTAGCAAAAGCCTTACGTCAAGGATAAGGTTTCTCACGTATTCCATAGTAGGAGAAATCTTAGATAGCTTTTCCACCACCAGATTTTTTAACTGTATAGTATCAATCTCTTTGCAGTATTTGCTGAGCTTTGCTTCCATGTGATAAAATTATAAAGCCATGGGAGTAAAAATAGACATAAACAGCATACAGAGGGATATGTTTATTGAATACAACGGACAACCTCATAGGGTTCTTGATTACGACCATGTAAAGCCCGGAAAGGGTCAGGCTTTTGTTAGGGTAAAGGCAAAGAATATGCAAACTCAGAACGTGATTGAGATAACTTACAAATCCTCAGACAGCATTGAGCTGGCAGATTTTGAACAAGTTTTTTCAGAGTACTCGTACAACGACGGAGATTACTACTACTTTGTTAGCAAATCTACCTATGAGATGCTTCCAGTCCCAGCCAAAAGTTTGGAAAACGAGGCAAAGTTTTTGAAGGAGGGAATGGAAGTTGTGGTATTCATCTACAAAGGACAGCCTATAGGAATAGAGCTTCCAAGACACGTGGAACTGAAGGTCGTGGAAACGGAACCTGCCTTTAAAGGAGACACAGCTGCCGGAGGATCCAAGCCAGCAAAGCTAGAAACTGGAGCGGTAATACAGGTGCCCTTTTTTGTGGGAGAAGGGGATATAGTAAAGGTGGATACGCGCACGGGAGCGTATATAGAAAGGGTAAAGTAATGGACAAGGATTTTTTGAAAGAACTAATAAACCTCATAAAGGGAAGCGATATAAAAGTCTTTGAGCTGGAGCAGGGGGATTTAAAGATCAAGATAGAAACTCACCAAAAAGAAGTTTTGCAAAAGATAGAGGTTTCAAGAGAAACAAAACACATAGAAGCCATACCAATATCTCAAGAAATAGAAGAAAGTAAGCTTCACGTTATAAAAAGTCCTCTGGTGGGAACCTTTTACAGAGCTCCATCGCCGGGAGCTCCGCCCTTTGTGGAAGTGGGAGATATGGTCTCTCCAGGACAAGTGATTTGCATCATAGAAGCTTTAAAGGTTATGAATGAAATAGAGAGCGATGTTAGGGGTAAGGTGGTTAAAATACTCGTGGAAAATGGAGAAACAGTAGAATACGGCCAACCGCTGTTTTTGATAGACACAAACGTTTGAAAAAATTTCTCCTTTACAGAAGAGGAGGTTTGGGTGATACACTACTCACCTTTCCTATTCTGGAGATTTTCAAAAGAAAGGGTTTTTATACTGTCGCCGTGGGCAACACGGATTACTTCAAAATAGCCAAGGCAGTGGGATGGGTGGATGAGGTTTTTTACGAAAGACCTACAGGGCGCTTTGATATTGAAGTTTTAATAGGATTGGATGGTATAAGTCCCTTTCCGAAGGAGCGGATCTGGATAGTTGAGTATTACTTAAAAAATTTGGGACTTTCAGAACCCTTCTCTACCTGCCTTCCACTGGAAGGTTACCAAGATTCTCCTCTCAAAAACAAAGTAATTTTGCATCCATCCAGTGGGTCTAAGAAGAAAAATCCCCCGTTGGAGCTTTTTATAAGAATAGAGGAGTTTTTTAGATATCTTGGTTATGAATGTGCTTACCTGATAGGTGAATCAGATCAGTGGTTAAAAAGGTATGTTAATAATTTTGTGGAGTTTTTAGACCCTCTTGAGATGGGAAGGCATTTAAAGAGTGCAAGGCTTTTTGTAGGCAACGACAGCGGAGTGTCTCATCTCTCCGCTTACTTGGGAATAACTACTTTTATCTTTTACGGACCAACCGATTGGAAAGTCTGGAAGCCCATAGGAGAAAGGGTTTTTCCCGTAAGCTTGGAGCTTGAATGTAGCCCATGCTTTCCAAACACTTGCGCAGAGAAGTTATGTTTTGATGTAGATGGGCTTTTTGAACTATTCAAAAGGCATGAGTCTGTGTGGTTTTAAAAATCCTCCTTCACACAAACCTACTCCTAAAAAACCCTCCTGGGAAAAAACTCTAACGTACCCAAAGCACTGAACCGGCGCTTTTATCCTTGCCCCATTCCTGAACAGTTTATACTCTCTCCAGCTAAGTTTTACCGCAGGTAGAAAGTTCAAAGCCTGATCAATAGGTATGGCAACCCCCCACAGGTCTTGGATAGTTTCTAACCTCTCGTAAGACAAGGCCATACCTACAGACCAATTTCCTATCCTTGTTCTCCTGAGTTCTTTAATATGAGCTCCACATCCCAACTTTAAGCCTATGTCATTTACCAAACTTCTTATGTACGTGCCCGCAGACACTTCAAACTCAAAAACAACACTTGGAATTTTACACTCCAGCACTTTTGCTCTATAAACTTCCACTTCTACGGGTTTTAGCTCCACCTCCAAGCCCTTTCTTGCCAACTCGTATGCCTTTAGCCCTCCTATCTTTTTTGCAGAAAAGGGTGGAGGTTTTTGACTTATCCTGCCTACGAATTGCGCAAGAACCCTTTCCACATCCTCGCAGGAAACACTTACATCTCTTACCTCTAATACTTCCCCTTCTGCATCGTAAGTGTTTGTTATCACGCCAAGCAAAGCTGTAGCAATGTAAGCTTTGGCAAGTCTCAGAAAAAATTCAGAAAATCTCGTAGCTTCTTCCACGAGAAGTATTAATAACCCTGTAGCAATAGGATCTAATGTGCCAGCGTGTCCCACTTTCCTAAGACCAAACTTTTTCCTGACCTTTTTCACTACCTGAAAAGAGGTTATACCTTTTGGTTTGTCAATAAGGAGTATGGATGGAAACATTAACTGAGAAAGTCTTTAAGGTGCTTTTTTATAGCCATGTTTCTGAGTTTTCTAAGAGCCCTCGTTTCCAACTGTCTGACCCTTTCTCTGGAAATGTTTAAGATATCTCCTATTTCTCTTAGCGTTCTTGGTTCTTCTCCACCCAAACCAAACCTTAATTCAACCACACGCCTTTCCTTTTCTGGAAGTTTTTCAAGCATATCTTCTATCTCCCTACCGAGGATCTCACTGAGCACCCTTTCCTCCACATCTGCAGTTCCGTGTTTGCTCAGAAAATCTACAAAAGAAGTGTCCTCTTCCTCACCAACTGGCACGTCAAGGGATAGCGGTACTTTAGATATTTGCAAAGCCTTTTCTACCTCTTGTGGAGATATCTTGTAGCCTTCCTTTTTTATTCTCTTTTGTATTTCCTCTTCAGTAGGCCTTCTTCCCAATTCTCTTTCCATCTCCTTCTGTAGGATTTCTTTCGTGTATTCGTAGGCTATTTCCTCCGGAGTTGGCTCCCTCTCGTATTCCTTATAAAGCCTGCTGTATATACTGCTAATGCGATTTATTAGATGGGCTTGTTTAAGAGGGATCCTTATTGCGCCCGTCTGTTGGGACAGAGCCTGCATGATAGCCTGTCTTATCCACCAAACTGCGTAAGAGATGAACTTTACTCCTTTATCTGGATCAAACCTCTTTGCAGCTTCCATTAGACCGTGATTACCAGCAGCTATAAGCTCAGAAAGGCTCAATCCATAACCCAAATACTGCTTGGCTATGCTTATAACAAACCTAAGGTTTGATTCTACCAGTTTTTTGTAAGCTTCGTGATCACCCTCCTTTGCCCTCTTTGCTAGCTCTTTCTCTTCCTCCGGCTTTAAAAGAGGAATCTTAGATACCTTTTTGAGGTACTGATTTATTATCTCTTGTTCGCTATCTGGTATCATGCCTTCACCTCAGATAAAGCACCACATAAAAGTTATTTCCCCCCCTTCTTACAAGTAGTAAGACTCTGTCCCTTTTTTCAGATTTAGCTTTTTCTATTTTCTCTTCAAAGTCCGATACGCTTTCCACAGGTTGATTGTTCACCATAAGAATTATATCGCCCCTTCTCAAACCACTCTTTTGTGCTAAACTACCTTGAACCACATCCACCACCAATACTCCTTTTACATCAAACCTTCTAACTTCTTGCGGAGTTAGGTCCCTTAGTGCAAGACCTATGGCGCTTGCCTGATCCCTTGGTTGGGTAAAGCTAACTTCCTCTGGCATTTCACCAACTTTGACCTTAATCAGCTGGGTTTTACCTTCTCTGATAACGCTCAGCTTCACTTCCGTGCCTGGTGGGGTTTTCATTATTCTAAACTGAAGGTCTCTAACGTCTCTAACTTTCTCGCCGTCTATTTCTACGATTATGTCTCCAGCTTTTAGTCCAGCGGTAGAGGCTGGGCTATTGGGTGCTACTTGAGATACTAAAATTCCCTCCTTCACCCCAATGGCTTCCGCAATCTCTGGAGTTATTTCTTGAATGACCACGCCCAACCAACCTCTAGTTACCTTACCCTTGGCTATTATCTGATCTGCTACCCATTTGGCTAAGTTTATGGGTATGGCAAAACCCAAACCTTGTCCCTCAGCCACTATGGCAGTATTTATACCTATGACCTCTCCGTAGACGTTTATAAGAGGACCGCCTGAATTGCCAGGATTAATAGCTGCATCTGTCTGGATAAAACTTTCATACTGTGTTATACCAATAGACCTTTTCAAAGCAGAAATTACTCCCATGGTCACGGTTCTTTCCAAACCGTAAGGATTCCCTATGGCTATTACCAGCTGACCAACCTTTAGTTTATCCGAATCTCCAAGCTTTGCCACCCTGTTTGCGGGGTTTTCTACACCCCTTGCGTCTACCTCAACCACTGCTACGTCGGTTTTTGGATCTCCTCCCACCAGCTTCCCTTCTTTTTCTGTATGAGGATCAAATTTAACCCTTATCCTCTTTGCACCTTGAACCACATGGTTGTTGGTGAGTATGTAAAACTTGTCACCTTTTAGGGCTATGATAACTCCTGAACCCAAAGACCTTCTTTCCTGAGGTATGGGAAAGAAAAAAGGAAATCCTTCTTCAAAGGTTGAAACTTCCTGAGTGGAGTATATAGCCACCACAGAGGGGGAAACCTTTTCCACAAGTTCTGTAAGCTCCTTTTCAAACTGAACAAGCATGCCCGGCGTATAAGTAGCGGTTTTGGTATCAGTTTGAAATTGAGAACCTTGAACCTTCTGCGCTTTACAGCCCTCTATGCCAATCAGGTATATTAAAATCAGCAAGGAAATAAAAACCATGTAGATCCTCCTCATTTACAGACCTCGCAAGAAAAGAATAACACCAAAAAGCTTGGTTTGTCAATGGAAGAAAGGATTCTTTCAATGGATTTTTTTGACTTAAGAAGGTCACCGTTAGACGGATTGTAAGAGGTCCCAGTGTAATGGAAAAATCTAACAAGATCCCATCCTTCAAAGGGTATTTCTATATTCCTTCTTTCAACCCTTCTTAGCTTTCCTCCTAGCCTTTGAATAGTTTCAAGCACCTCTTCTGCTGGATAGAATGGAAAGTTTAGTTCCTTTAAGCTACCTTTAACGGGCATTGCACACAAAAACCTTTTTCTGCAAACCCTGAATATCTCCTTAAAAACCACGTTTATATCTGTCCAATGTATAGCAAAATTGCTAATCACTGTGTCAAAGCTTTTATACTTAAAGGGAATAAAATTGGCATCGGCGCATATCCCCACAAATCCTCTACTTTTATACACCCTCAGCATATTCAACGATAGGTCAATGCCCACCACCTTTTTTAACCCTACACTACTAAAGCCAGTGCCACAACCCACATCCAACACGGAGCCTTCAATGGTGTCCAGCTGTTTCAGAATCTCTGCGCTTATTCTTTGGGGTATAGCCCAATCTTCGTATGTATTAGATGCTCTTGAGAACTTCAAGGATAATACTTTCATCCTTTGGGAAGTGTCCTCCGTGGAACGTTATTAATTTAGCCTTTTTTGACAAGTTGTAAAGTTCCAGACTGGCCCTAAAGGGAACTACGCTATCAGCCATGCCGTGTAAAAGGGTTATGGGGGTTTTTATGTGTGGAATGTAGCTTCTTATGTCTGTAAGGAAGTAATCCTCAAGAAGCTTGGCGGATTTGTCTATGTCCAAGAAATCATAGAAGGGCTTTGGATAAGCCCTTGACCTGAATTCTTTTAAAAAATCCTCCCTTTCCTTTCTTAACCTTAAAAGAAAACCTCTTAGTTCTCTCTTCTCCCAGAGACAACCAAAGCAGGCAGTTGAACCTATAAGCACCAGATGACTTACTTTTGAGGGATAGAAAAAGGCTATCAAGAGGGCTAAGGTTCCTCCCAGAGACCAACCGATCAAGATAGAACCTTTTGGGATCTTCAGAGCCATTTCCTTTGCAAGCGCTTTAAGTTTTAAGCTGGTTAGATTGGACCTTCCGTGATGGGGAAGTTCCAAATTTATGCCAGGAAGGCCTTTGAAAACCTTAGAGGAAAAGCCCCAGCCGTGGATAAAAACAAGCGGGTCCGGAGGGACTCGAACCCCCGACCTAGGGATTAGAAATCCCTTGCTCTGTCCAGCTGAGCTACGGACCCTCGGGGCGACAGGACTTGAACCTGCGACCTCTGGCTCCCAAAGCCAGCGCTCTCCCACCTGAGCTACACCCCGTGCTAATATATTTTAATTGATGAAATTACTCCTTGCAACCCAAAACAGAGGAAAGATAGAAGAAATAAGCAGAATGCTCAGACACTTGAATATAGAGTTAATAAAGCCAGAGGAGGAAATAGAGGTGGAAGAAAGTGGTAAATCCTTTATGGAAAATGCTTATCTGAAGGCTCTTGCTTACTTTAAAAGATATGGCATACCAACACTTGCAGACGATTCTGGACTGGTTGTGCCTTCTTTGGAAGGCTACCCTGGTATATACTCCAGCAGGTTTTATTCCTTAGACTGGGGCGGTAAAGAAGAAGTGCAAAACTCCAAGGACCAGGCAAACATAAAAAAGCTGCTAAGACTTCTGGAAGGTAGCAAAGACAGAAGGGCTTACTTTAAAGCAGTAATCTGTTTAATGTTAAGTGAAGAGTTTTATATCTTCGCGGAGGGGGTTTGCCACGGAGAGATCGCAGAGAGTCCAAGAGGCTCAGCAGGTTTTGGATATGATCCCATATTTAAGCCTCTTGGTTACGAAAAGACCATTGCAGAGCTTCCCCCTGAGGAGAAGGACGACCTATCCCACAGAGGAAAGGCTATAAGAAAACTCTCCCACTTCATAGAAAAATGCAAACATTCTATCTTTTACCAGAGAGCACATTCAAACTAAATCCGCCCAGCGGTGAGGCGGTTTATAGAAAGGAGGGTGAAACCAAAATTAGTTCCCTTAACTTGATACCAGCTTATCAAGTAGATGAGAGAATACCTTACACTCTACTTAACCCTCTGCAGACGCTTTTCTATCACACCTACAACTTTGGCAATGCGATAGTATCCGCTCCCACTTCTGCTGGAAAGAGCTTGACCACCTATCTATTTTTTAGAAAGTTTGAAGGACGAAAGGTGTATACAGCTCCCACAAAAGCACTGGTTTATGAGAAAGCCGTAGAACTTCGTAGGTTCTACCAAAAGGTAGATGTTAGAACTGGAGATAAAATAGTTGAGAGCTTTAAGGATGTCTCTGCACAAGTGGTGGTATGCACATACGAAAGTTTAGTTCAGGCCTTTAGAAACTCCACAAAATGGACAAAAGATATTCAAGCAGTAGTGGTAGATGAAATCCACCAGATTAAAAAAAGGTGGGTTTTGGAGGAGCTTTTGGTCTATGCCATAAACAAAAACATAGCGCTTTTGGGTCTTTCCGCAACCATGCCTGGGGTTGAAGAGCTGTCTAGATGGATAAAGGCCAGCTTGCTTATAAAAAGCCAATGGCGACCTGTTCCTTTGGAAAGGCAATATCATGCTTTAAGTGAATTCGTAGGTATAAAAGGAGATAAGGATAAAGCTTTAGGGAAGCTATGGGATGCCCTCTGGCATCTTAGCAAACCAGACGAGAAGGTTATTCTCTTCGTGCCCCAAAAGCAGATAGGGTGGAACCTTTTAGAACTTGCAAACAACGAGAAAATTGGCATAATGAACCAAACTTTACCCTTTGAAAAGACAGAAGAGAGGGAACCTGAGATTGCCTTTCATAACGCGGATGTGCCAAAAGAAGAGAGGGAGGCTATTGAAAAAGAGTTTAGAGACGGTGATCTGAGATTTTTAATAGCTACGCAGACCTTAGCTTACGGGGTCAACCTTCCCGCAGACCGAGTGCTAATATTGGTGAAAATTTTCAAAAACAAAAAATGGATGTGCATACCAGATGAGCTTGATATACTCCAGATGGAAGGAAGAGTGGGAAGACTTGGACTGAAAGAAAAAGGTTACTCCCACATCATCATTCAGGGAGGAAGTAGGGAGATGCTGGAAGACTTTATACAAAAGGCATTCTCAAAGGGTTTCACAACGACCATACAAGAGGAGAAAGAGAAAAGTATAGACGCACTGAGTTTCTTTATTTTACTTGGCTATCTATACGAAGGTGCTAACTACAAAAGATTTTTGGAGAAATTTTACTCCTTTAAAAAGGTAAGCCATCATATGTATCAACAGGTAGAAAGATTCTTAAAACATAAGCTTTACGTTGAGAAAGACTCCATCACTCCAAAAGGCGCCTTTTGTATAAAAAACGGTGTGCCACCTACAAGGTTAGAGGAGTTTATCCGTCGGCAAGAACTTCAGCTTCCCAAAGAAGCTACTATCAGACCACTTCTTTACACAAAACGTTTTGATACCCTCTATGACTTCGTTAAAAAGGGAGAAAGCTTCAAAGAAGACGATTATTTTGTTAGAGGCAAAGTGGCGTTATGTGGTGAGAATTGTTTTGAGGATAACACCCATCAGTTTATTTTCTACACAGAAGGGCTAACCTTTAAGTATCCAAACTTAAAAAATCCACCGGGAGAGTTTTCTTACCTTGGAACAGAAGCACTGCATCTTTTAAGAACACTGTGGGAGCTCCGAAAAAGCGGTTTTATTTCAATGAATGATTTGGATCTTCTCTCCATAGCTCACTCGGTAAAGTTTGGAGTAAGTGTAGATTATGCTTCCTTAGCTGGAGTTAAGGGCATAGGCCACATTAGGGCTAATCTCATAAAGAGAACCCTTCACAGGGAGGGACTACATCCACCCCCTATACTGGAGCAAACGTCTAAACTTTTGGACATGGTTTTACCGCTTGAAAAACTTATGTTAGAAGTATTGATAGAAGACAGAAAACTGCAAAAGAACAAAGCAAAAGAAGATCTCAAAAAGCTTATAAAAATCTTAGAGAATAACAGAAGAGGCAGGCTGATAGATGATAAAATCCTTTTAATGTTTGGCTTCTTGAACTTTGGAGAAGCTGTGCTAAGTATGAGAAAAGAGGAGATAATAAGTAGGCTAATTTATAAACTTTTTTAGGACATAGGGTTTATATTTTTAATTATGAAAGTTGCACTAACTGTTTTAACATTATGGGCGATCTTTATCCTATCATGCCAAAGCAAGGGCAATAATACCTCTTCAGAAGTTAAAGACCTTATCCCAAAGTCCAACTATGCTATGCTCGTAGTGGAGAGTGAAAACTGTATATACTGCAAGCAGTTGGATAAAGACCTAAAAAACAATCCAACACTTAAAAGTGCAGTGGAAGGAATAGACGTTTTAAGATTGCTGGCGGAGAGCAATGCTAAAGTAAGGTATAGGATAGACGGCAAAGAGGGTGAAACAACAGAAGAGGAATTGGCCAGAATGTTAAACGTAAGGGCTTACCCTCATATAATCTTCTACGATTCTAAAGGAGAAATCGTTCTGAGGATACCAGGGTACGCACCACCAAAGACCCTTGCCTGTGTTGTAGAATACGTGAAAAATGAACTTTACAACAAAGAAGAGTTAAACCAGTATCTGAAGAGAGAAAACTGTATCTGAACTTTGTTTAGGTACGCCCTTTGTGATAAAATATTAGCCTTTGAAAATTTTTCTGAGAGGTGGAAAGATGAAGACATACAGAGTAAGACCCGAAGATGTGGTGCGTAACTGGTGGGTTATAGATGCGGAAGGAAAGGTTTTGGGTAGGCTTGCAAGTCAGATTGCAAAAATACTTATCGGAAAACACAAACCCTACTATCAGCCAGATGTAGATTGTGGAGATTTTGTGGTAGTTGTGAATGCGGAAAAGGTTAGGGTGACTGGCAATAAGCTGGAAAAGAAGGTGTATAACTTTCATACCAACTACCCCGGAGGACATAAAGCGAGGACCTTAGGGTGGATGTTGGAGAACAAACCGGAAGAAGTTGTTAGACTGGCGGTCAAAAGAATGCTACCTAAAAATAAGCTAGGACACAGAATGCTAAAGAGATTAAAGATAGTCGTAGGTCAAGAACATCCATACATAGCTCAAAAACCCCAAAAACTGGAGGTTGAAGGATGATAAAACAGTTAAAAGACTTTACAATAAGTCCTGACAACTCTTTTTACGGTACAGGAAGAAGGAAAGAAAGCATTGCAAGGGTTTGGCTTGTGAAAAACACTAACAAACAAATAGTAAAGGCAAAGGATAGCCAGAAGGAATTCAATTTAAAAGATTACGTCCAAAGGGAGACCTTATACTACAAAGTGCTATACCCCCTAAAGATCACAGGTCTTGAAGGAAAGTTTGGTATATATGCTACGGTGGAAGGTGGTGGTATCTCTTCTCAGGCTGAAGCTATAATGTATGGAATCGCTAAAGCCATTTTGAAATACAATCCAGATTATAGGCAGACGCTCAAAAAAGTTGGACTCTTGACAAGAGACGCAAGAGAGAAAGAGCGCAAAAAGTATGGCTTGATGAAGGCAAGAAAAGCCTACAGATGGAGCAAGAGATAAAAGTTGCCATCTATGGAGCTACTGGATACACCGGTGTAGAACTTCTAAACATCCTTCTTAAACATCCAAGGGTAAAAATAGTTGGTCTTACGTCCCAATCTCATGTAGGGAAAAGGCTAAAAGAGGTTTTCCCTTTCCTCGAAGGGCCGGTAGGCAATCTGAAGATTACTTCAGACGCTGAAGAGGAGTACGATTTAGCCTTTTTGTGCCTTCCCCATGAGGAATCCCTTGAGCTTGTCCCAAAGCTTTTAAATCAGGGTAAAAAGGTTATAGACCTCTCCGGTGCTTATAGAATAAAAAACCCACAGATATACCCAGAATACTATGGCTTTCAGCATAAATACCCAAAGATCTTGGAGAGGGCTGTTTATGGTCTGCCCGAGATATACAGAGAACGTATAAGAAACGCTCAGCTTGTGGCAAATCCTGGCTGTTATCCCACATCCGTACTTCTGGCGCTGTACCCTCTCATTATAGAAAGAGTAAAGATAGAAAAGGTAGTTATCACATCCCTTTCAGGCGTTTCTGGTGCAGGGAGAAAACCAGTCCAGCATTTTCATTTTCCAGAGATGTATGGAGACTTTTTTGCCTACTCCTTAGATAAACACCGGCATGTGCCGGAAATGGAGAGTGTGATAAAAGAAATTGGGGAAGTTAATATCCTCTTGAGGTTCTCCCCCGTGGTAGTGCCCACTTCAAGGGGAATGCTGTCAAGCCTTTCTATCTTCTGCGACAAGGTTGAAGCTAAGGAGCTTTACAATGAAACGTATAAAAACGAGAAGTTTGTAAGGATAGTCTTAGAACCTCCTCACGTAAAACACGTCCTGGGTACAAATCTGTGCCTTTTGTATTCTTTTTGGGACGAGAGAGTTAAATGTTTGCAAGTTATATCCGTTATAGACAACTTAGGTAAAGGCGCTTCTTCTCAAGCTGTGCAGAATTTTAACATCATGTTTGGTTTTGAAGAAGATTTAGCTTTAAACACAGTTCCAAGCTTTCCTTGATTAGCTCGTTAAGTTAGATTTAACTATTTCAAGCAAGATCAGAAGAACGTTTTTTACACTATCCTTATTTATAGCTGATAGGGGAACTACGGGTATGCCTTCTTCCTCGTCTATATCAAGTGCAATCCTTATATCCTCTGGGCTCCAGGCATTGGGCAAATCCTGCTTGTTAGCTCCCACAACTATGGGTACGAGGAACCTTGATTGAAAGAAGTTTATTATTTTTCTAGCTTCGTGGAAGGTAGTTGGATTTGTACTGTCCACAAGAATAATTATTCCAAGCGCCCCCTCTCCTAAAATCTCCCACATGAAGTCAAATCGGAACTGTCCCGGTGTTCCAAAAAGATATAGCTCATGCTCGTCATCTATGCGTATTTTACCAAAGTCCATCGCAACCGTAGTATACTCCTTAACAGACTTTTCACTTAATTGTCGGACTCTTCTTTCAGTACTTACGGTTTTTATCTCACTTACTGTGTTTATAAACTGTGTCTTTCCTACAGCAAAAGGCCCAGCTATTACTATTTTTATTTTCTTTATTGTCCTCATCACAAGCCTCTTATTTGCTCTATTATTTTGGTAAGAAGCTCAAGTGTTATAGATCCCGGTTTTTGCTTAACCTCTTTTTTCTTACGCCTTATCAATCCAAGAGCCAAAAAAGCATACAGAGCCCTATCTACTACTAGACTATTCTTTTTTGCCAACTGTCTTATCTGCAGAACAGTCTTATCGCCGTTTATAAGTGAGAGTATTTCTTCCTCTTCCTTGTTTAATTTGGCTTTATGTAAAACATCTTCTTTGTCTGGAACCCTTTCAAAAAGCATCATCTCGTCCGATATTTTGCGCTCAACCTCTTCCGGAGTTAAATTTCTAGAAGCAAGAACGATAAGGTGTTCAATAGGATACTCTATGGGATATTCTGAACCGTACTTTATAAACCCCGGGGTAAAAGAAAATATGCCTTCCTTCATACTAAGCCTGGAGATTAAAAACCGCTCCACAGTTCTGGGTAGTTTGTCTGGGCTCATACGCAATTTGTTCAGCAATAAATCAAAATCCTTATCGGCGTATACCCTGTAGACCTTATCCACAGGTCTGGAGAAAATTATTTCCCCTTCTTTCACATAGTATGCGCAGGTTAAGTCCTTCCATTCTATAAAAAGAATACCACTCTTTTTATCTCTTCTAATGACTTGGAATATATCCACAAAGTTAAAAGTGCTTAGATCTCCGATTAGAGCCATTACCCATCAACCTTATAGTAAGGCTTTTATTTTTTCTTGAGCTTTTTTTATCTCCATTAGCAAAAGTCCCAGTTTAGCATCATTGTCCGCTAACACCACCATAACCGCATCTGAACCAACTCCTGTCATTATTACATACCCATTCTGCCCTTTTATGGTTATCTGCTCAAGATTTCCCTTAGCTAGCTCCTCAGCCACCCTTTCGCCTAAGGATAGAATGGCAGCGCTCATGGCAGCTATTCTGTCTTCTTCCATACCCGGCTTTAGAACTGAAGATATAGGCAGACCATCTGCAGAAACCAACGAGACTCCTTCAAGCCCCGTTTTTTTAATAAACTCCTGAAGAATCTGAAGATACCTATCCATTTTTCCCTCCTTTCAAGTATTTTAATCCATTTTTCTATTAAAAATAAATTTTATAAAAATTTATAAAAAAGTGTATCGTAAGCAAAGCCAGTTATTATAGAAAATAAAAACCAAGCTGTGGCATAGAGTATGACTGTGCTTTTAGGAAGGAAAGACATAACCGCAAAGATAGTTGGCAGGCATATTCCACTGCTGGATAGCATAAAGGTCATAGCTTGACCCGTTGTAAATCCTACATCCTGCATAGCTTTTCCTAAAATTACATCCTCACCCGAGCACACATATATTGGTATAGACACCAAAGATATGAGAGGGTATATCAAAACACTTTGAGAGATGTTTGCAACAAGCTGGGTAGGTATGTAAGTTTTGATAAGGGAAGCTATGAATACGCCAATTAAAAGATATTTAACCACCGACATTTGATCTTTTAGACCTTCAAGGAATAAAGATCCTTTTGGGGGTCTTTCATCGTAGGATAGCTTTAAGGTTAAGGGTTTTTTGTAAAGTTTATCTGCGATCAGGGCTATCGATAAGGCAAAAATCAGAGAAACAAACAGTCTAAAAAGAGATACCTTCCATCCAAACAGAGCGTAAGTCAAAAACAGAATAACAGGAGAAAGGGTTGGAGCGCTTATCAGAAAAGCAAAAACTGGTCCATAGCTTTTAGAGTAACTGTTTATAAAGTTTGCCAGGGGCAACATAGAACAGGAACATAAAGGCATAATGCCACCTAACAAAGCGGTAAATAAAGAAGAAAATGATCCATAGGAAAGGACCTTCAAAAACAACGAAGGCTTTACCGTGGCCTTTAGTAAGGCGCTTATGAAAACAGCCAGAATAAAAAAAGGGACTATGTCGGCTAAGTAAAGGTAAAAGTTTTTGAAAAATTCCATAGAATTAGAAAATAACTCTACGTTCGCAGAGAGTTTATGACAACGCTTAAGGAAGAGAGGGCCATAAGCAAGCCGGCAAACTCAGGTTTTATAAAGAAGTAAGGATAAAAAATTCCACTTGCAATGGGTATAGCTAGTAGGTTATAACCAAAAGCCCAAAGTAAATTTTCTTTTATTCTTTTCCTAATTGCTCTAGCCAACTCAAAGAACTCTTTTAGACCTACCAAGCCCGAGTTGAGTATTACATCCGTAGAAAACTTCGCCACATCAGTTCCAGAACCTACTGCAAAGGAAAGATCAGCCTTTGCAAGCACCGGGGCATCGTTTATACCATCCCCCACCATACCTACTTTGTATCCCTTACTCTGTAGCTCGGAAAGGATGCTAAGCTTTTGTTCTGGCTTCATACCAGCATACCACTTTTCTACGCCCAAAAGCTCTGCTACCTTCCTCACCCTTTCCCTTTCATCCCCGCTTACTATGATTGGGTAAATATTGTTCTTCTTCAGAAACTCTAAGACTTCCTTAGACTCCTCTCTTGCAGTTTCTTCAAACTCGAACTCGGCCAGAATTTCACCATTCTTGATCAATACAGTATGCCCATTAACACCCCTTCCCAGTCTGTATTCATCACAGAATACTCCAATACCAACCTCCTCCTTGCAGTTTTTCAGAGGGATCTCTTTGGCCCCTAAACTTTCACAGTATTCTCTAACCGCTACAGAGTAGGGGTGGTTAGACTTTAAAGACAGGGTATAGGCAATGT
The DNA here is from genome assembly GCF_036781485.1 of Thermocrinis sp. Classification (NCBI taxonomy): domain Bacteria; kingdom Pseudomonadati; phylum Aquificota; class Aquificia; order Aquificales; family Aquificaceae; genus Thermocrinis; species Thermocrinis sp. Next base: position 75,315 of record NZ_DAIQAX010000006.1, on the reverse strand, counting down.
CCAAATACCCCTGTTTGATATTTGCTTTGCTTACCTTAGGCTTTCCTTTTGTGAGAGTACCAGTCTTATCTATGAGTATCACATCAATACTTTTTTCAAAAGCTTCCGGTTTTTTAACTACAATTCCCTTTTTGTAAGCCCTGTTTAGCCCAACTGTAATTGCCAAGGGTATAGCTATACCAAAAGCGCAGGGACAGGATATTACCATAACGGCTAAAGAGAAGGTTATAGCCTTTTGAAAATCGCCCGTTTTCAAGAACCAAAGCAGAAATACAAGAATAGATAAAGCAATAACTCCTTGAACAAAGTAGTGTGATATTCTGTCAGCCACCCTATGTATCTTTGGTTTTTCCGATAGCGCCCTTTCGACCAGTTTTATTAAAATTGAAACATAGCTCTTTGAAAAAGACCGTTCAACTTTTGCAACGGCGTATCCATTTATAACAAGGCTTCCCGAAAGCAAGCTATCACCCACTTCTTTTAATACTGGCAGACTTTCCCCAGTTATCATAGACTCATCAACATAAAGCTTTCCTTCCACAAGCTTGCTGTCTAAGGGGACCATATCCCCACTTCTGAGCACGATGTTATCGCCTATAAACACCTCGTAAACGCCTTTTTCCTCTTCCCTTTCCTTAAGCACTCTTACTTTAAGGCTTTGCAAGCCAAACAACCTTCTTAAACCTTCCGTAGCCTTTTTTTTCGCCTTCTCTTCCAAGAATTTTCCAGTTCTGACAAAGGTAATAAGAAAAAGAGAAGTTTCAAAAAGGGGTTCTTCTGGGATCACTTTAAACAGAGCTAGATAACTGTAGATGAGCGCCGAAGTGCTTCCTAAGGAAACGAGCAGGTCCATGTTGCCCGTTTTAGCCTTTATAGAGTAATAGGCAGAACGGTAAAGTTTGTAACCTCCGATTATCTGCACAAGGGTTGAAAGAAGGGCCTGAGTAACCAAACTCCATTCTGTATGCGAGAGCATCAAAAACATTGACAAAGCTCCAGCTATCCAACAGAAAACAAGTACGGGCAGGTTATATTCTCTTAGTTTCTCCTTCTCTACTTGGTAACCAAGAGATTCTATTGTTTCTTTTATACTGCTTAAACTTAAAATATCCTCGTCAAACTCTATCCAAACCCTACCAAGCTCAAAGGACACCTTAACATCAGAAACACCGTGCATTTTTTTGAGAGCCAGTTCTATAGATTTTGCACAGTTAGCACATGTCATCCCGGAAACTGTCAAATTAGCCTTCATAAAAGTGAATTCTAAACTCAGGGCTTTGTTAATTCAAGCGTTTAAATTTAAGATATTTATAGTGGTAAAATAAAAAAACGTGCAGATACATAAAGAAGATAAGGAACTCGTATTAAAGTATTTGCCTCTGATAAAATCATTGGCGCACAGGATACACAGGCACTTACCAGACGCTGTTGACGTAAACGACCTTATAGGACAGGGCATTGTAGCAGTTTTAGAATCTGTTAAAAAGTTGGACAATACTAGAAATCCAGAGGCCTATCTAAGGCTTAGGATTAAGGGAGCCATCTACGATTATTTGCGAAGCCTTGACTTCGCGAGTAAAAAACTAAGGAAAAAAGAGAGGGAGATAAGACAAACCTTAGATAGACTTACGCAGGAATTAGGCAGGGAGCCCACAGATGATGAGCTTATAAGTGCCTTAGGGGAAAAGCCAGAAGTATTTTACTCTGACCTTCAGAAAATATTCGCATCGCACATTCTTTCTTTGGATGATATGTTCAGAGAGGGAAGAAACTACGAAGAGATATTTTCTGCAAGATTAGAATCCCCGGAGGAAAACGTAATAAAAGAGGATCTAAGGGAAAAGATAATTTCCGCAATAAAAAGTCTGGAGCAAAGGGAACAGCTTGTTTTACAGCTTTTATTTTACGAAGAGATACCAGCCAAAGAGGTGGCAAAGCTTTTAAAAGTATCAACAGCCAGAGTATCTCAGATAAAAGAAAGCGCGCTAAGCAAACTAAAAGAGAAACTAAAAGGTATGATATAATCTTAAGCTTGGAGGTAGATAAGAATGGCAAAAGTGAAGATGAAAACAAACAGGTCTGCGAAGAAGAGGTTTAAGATAACTGCGACGGGTAAGGTAAAAAGATGGAAATCTGGAGGAGCTCACTACAATACAAAGAAGTCCAAGAAGAGGAAAAGGAACCTAAGAAGGGCGGACATGGTCCACCCAAGTTGGGAAGATAAAGTTAAAGGTATGCTAAAAGAGTTTTAATCAGCCAAACAATTCCCTCCACAGTCCTTTTGCCCACTCCTCGTACCTTTTGGCGGTGGTTTCCTTCCTTTTGTTGTCCTCTCTATGTAACGGGACAAACCTCCTGTTTACGCTATCGTATCTAAAGCTTGTTTCTACCATTATTGCTTCTTTGTCGCTCACCATGGCATAACATACCATTTGCATATACTCTTCTTCAACCCTTTTCCCTTTGATTCTTGCATTTATTATCTTTGCTACTAATTTACCCTCTGAATAAGCCGCATACCCGCTCTTTGGTAGATAGCTCTGCGCCGCATCACCTATGACGAACACGTTTGGTATTTTTGTTTCAAAGGTTAGAGGATTTACCTCAACCCACTTTTCACCCTTCTTCAAAAGACCTATCTTTTCTAACAAAGAGTTTGCCTTCATAGGTGGGATTATGCAAGCCAAATCGTATTTGAAATCTCCGTGAGTTGTTCTTACAACCTTTTTCCCTACATCCACGTCCTTGACCTGTGAAGAGGTGATGTAGGTAGCTATATCCACGTAGAGTTCATAGTATGCCGATAAGAACCCCTCGGAGTTTATGATTGGCCTTTCGTTAGCGTCTATGAAAAATAGCTGAGCTTTTATATTATTCTTCTTTATCATACTGGCTATTAAAGCAGCCCTTTCGTAAGGTGCTGGGGGACATCTGTAAGGTGGGGGTGGCACTGTGATAACTATGTTTCCGCCCTCAAACTCATCAATAAGTTTCTTTAAAAACAACTGCTCTGAGCCAGGCCTAAACGCTGGAGGATTGTAAATTAAGGAATCACGATAAAAAGGCTTGTCTTCTATGTCATACTCTATTCCTGGGGAGAGCACCAGAAAATCATAATCTATGTACCCTTCTGAAATTCTCACTACTTTTTTAGAAAAATCCACATCCAAAACTTTGTCCTGTATAACTTTTATTCCTCTCGCTTCCAGAGAGTTGTAAGAAAAGCAAAGGGAACCAAAATCAATCAATCCTACTAAAAAATGGTTTGACATAGGACAGGATACAAAAAAGGGTCTTTCTTCAATAAGTATTACCGAAATCTCTGGGTTTTCCTTTTTTAGCTGGTTAGCAACAGACACTCCACCATAGCCCCCACCCACTATAACAACCTTAGCTTTCTCCCTTCTTGTAACGCTTTCTTTTCTTGCATAAACTGCGGAAGGAAGGCTTATGGCACCAGCTAACGTTCCTTTTATAAGGTCTCTTCTGTTAACAGTAAATGACTTGTCCAACATACTTGCTAACCTCCATCACTTTACATGATTCCACTAATTCTTTGGCCTTTGCAGTTGTTCCGTAAGCTTCTCTGAGTTCTTTTCTGTAGTTGTCAAAAAACTTATCAAATTGGTCTACTCCAAGGATGCCTATAGCATAAAACTTTCCACCTTCTTCTTGTATGACCACAGATGCTAATGGAAAGTCCGCTGGTCCGTCAATTACCCTTGCGCCTTCTCTTGGGTCATACAAAGCCAGGTGGGCGCAGCACTGGATTATTCCAGCTTTCTTCGTAACTTCGGAGGGCTTGTCTGGTGGGTAGTAGTTTATAAAAGAGTATTTTTTAGTTGGATAACTCCATTGATGGGCGCAGATGGCAGAGTAAGCCACTATACTTTTTTTGCTTCCCACCCCACCTTGCCAGTTGTATTTCTTACCGTTCTTTAGTGTAACCTCCACAGGTTTTACCTCTTCTCCTAGATTAATGATATAACAAGGTGTGCTTGCGTAGGGATAGAAAAATATGTAGTTTGTGTGCGGTTTTAGGTCTTCTTCTGTGAGGGGAGACCCATCCTCCTTTAGCAAAATAGCTTTTTTGTAAGCTCTAAACATTCCCTCTTGGGCGGAGATAAGGTTAGAAAACACGGATGGATCTATCATAGAAGCTACAGCTATAGTGCTACATGCTTTTATAAAACTTCGCCTATTCATAGATCCTCCTTTAATTTTAATGCCCCCGGTGGGGGTTTGTGAGCATTAGGAGAACATATCTTTGTACATAGCCCTTGCCCACTCGTATGTAGCATCTGCCAACGCTTTGGAGCGATCATTTATGGTTCTCGGTTTTGGATTTATCTTCTTCTCTTTTTCATCGTATTCGTAGGTCACATTAATAACTATGGCCTCTTGAGGACTGCCGTTTACCATGGAATAGCATGTATTGTCCGGTAAAGTAGGCTTGACCTCTTTACCTGCTATCCTTCCCGCTATTATCTTTGCCACTATCTTTCCTTGAGAATTTGCGATGTGTCCGCTCTTTGGATAGGGAACACCACTTATAACGTCTCCCAATAGGAAAACGTTGGGATCTGCCTTGGCTTGGAAGGTTAAAGGATCCTGGTCAGCCCATCCTGTAGGTTTGCCTTCTTTGTCCTTTGCTATCAGGTCCGCCATCCAAACCAAACTACCTGCTTGATGAGGTGGAACCAAATTGGCATCCGTAAACTTGAAGTCTCCAGCGGTGGTCTTAATTACCTTGTTAACTGGGTCCACTTCCTTTATGGTCGCATTGGGCACATACTCTACTAGACCAAGATAGACTTGCTCGTATGCAGCTCTGAAGCCAGGACCCTTTGGCGCTATGTCTGGCTTTGGATCAAGGATTATAACTCTACCATCCACTTTATTTCTTTTGAACACTTCCGCTATCATACAAGCCCTTTCGTAAGGTGCGGGCGGACATCTGTAAGCTCCTGGTGGAACTGTGATTATAAAGTCTCCTTTCTCAAACTCCTCAATTTTCCTCTTCAGTGCCAAATGCTCAGAACCGGGTATGAACGCTGCTGGATAGTTGATTTTAGTATAGTTGGTCATCTCCTTATCATCCTTGAACCAAGCAGAGTAGTTATATCTTATCCCCGGTGCCAAAACCAAGTAGTTGTATTCTATATAACCGTAGTTAGTATAGACCCTCTTCCTGTCCCTTTCTATTCCTACAACCAAACCATTGATGAACCTATAGCCATACTTTGCCGCAGGCTGGTTGTAGTCGTGGGATATAAAGTCAAGGCTTACCAGACCAGCTAACCAAGGGTTGGATATGGGACAGGAGAAGAAGTTTGGCCTCTTTTCAATAAGGACCACATCAATGTTTGGATTTTCTTTCTTGAGATACTTTGCTACAGTAAGCCCAGCCCATCCTCCACCACATATCACTACCCTATTACCTTTTGGTGGTGGAAGCATAGCTTCCATTTTTCCCACTTTTTCTGCAGCTGCAAAGGTGGGCTTAGAAGATAGCCCGGCTGCTATGGCACCCACACCTGCCAACTTAAAAAGATCCCTTCTGCTTACGCTCATACTTTCACCTCCCAATTTCATTAGCAATCATAATAACGCTCGAACTTTGGATAGACAATAAAAAGTTTTTAGAACAATATAAGCTTGCTTTATATAAATCTTTTAGAATATTTATATAACTTATCTGCTACCACAAACGTAGCACACACCCTTTTCCGTCTTTGCCCAATGGAGGGTACCTGCCTTTATTTCCAAACTATCTCCTTCTTTTAATTCGTAAATCCCTTCCTTTGTGCCTATTACTATAGACCCTTTATAGACCACTCTTATTTCATCCTCGCTGTGCATGTGCCAATCGTAGAACGTTCCTGGTGGGTCACACCAAGTGTATATGTTTTTGTATCCCTTTCTTTTCAGTTCTTCAATTATTGGCTTTGGGTCCATAAGGTTAAAATTTTAATTGAGTGAAGGGTAAAGATCTTTTAGCTTTAACCGTAGGCTTTAACATAGTTGGCGGTGTTATTGCTGGACTCCTTGTGGGTTATGCCTTTGATGTTTGGTTGATGGAAAGAGTATTCAAGATAAAGACTTTCCCCTTTGGTTTGCTCTTCTTTTTCTTCATAGGTATTATCTCTGGCTTTAGAAATGCGATAAAAGACTTGAAGAAACTGGGTTAAAGATTAAAATCTATAGGTTTAACGGAGGTAAGTTATGGATAGATGGGAAGAGTTTTTGATAGATCTCTCTAACAGAGTTATTGAAGGTTATCCTTTGAGTAAGGAAGAGGCCCTCAATATCCTTCGTACCCCAGACGAGTACATTGCTTTGTTGGTATACTGTGCTCAAAAGGTAAATCACCGCTTTCATCAGAAGGATAAGATAGAATTTTGTTCTATCATAAACGCAAAAAGCGGGGCTTGTTCTGAGGATTGTAGGTTCTGTGCTCAATCAAAGTTTTACAAAACACCCATTAACGTCTATCCACTGGTGCCAAAGGAAGAGATAGTGGAAGGTGCTTACAGGGCTGTGGAGTTTGGAGCCAACAGATACTGTGTAGTTTTGAGTGGAAAATCTGCAACGTCGGAAGAGATAGAAAAAATAAAACAAAGCGTAGAAGAGGTAAAGCGTGTGGAAAAGCTTCCAATTAATGTGTGCGTGTCTGCAGGAACACTGGATGAAGAATCCCTTAAAAAACTAAAGGAAGCTGGAGTAAAGAGAGTAAACCACAATTTAGAAGCCTCTAAAAACTTTTTCCCAAAGATAGTTAGCACTCACAGCTGGGAAGACAGATATGAAACTATAAAGAGGATAAAAAAGGTTGGGCTATCTACGTGCTGTGGGGGTATATTTGGGATGGGAGAGTCAGAGGAAGATAGAGTGGATTTGGCTTTAACATACAGAGAGCTGGAGGTAGATTCTATTCCGCTTAACTTTCTCATGCCCATTGAAGGCACGCCACTGGAAAAGGCTCCGGGCGTATCACCCTTAGAAGCACTGAAGATCATTGCCATGTTTAGGCTTACCAATCCAAGAGCTGAGCTAAGACTTTGCGGTGGAAGGGAACAAACTTTGAGGGACTTTTACGGTATGGCTGTTCTTATGACAAATGCTATGATGGTGGGAGGCTATTTAACCAGGGCGGGAAGGGATATAAAGAAGGACTATCAGCTTTTGAAAGACCTAAAGCTTGAAAGGCTTCAGGCAGTTCTTGAATGATTGAGATTTTAAGCGGCGCTGAAAATATGCTTAAGGACTACCAAAACCTTCTGAAAGCGGAAGAGGGTATGGGTCCCTTTTTCAGACTTTACGCTTGGGAAGAGCCCACAGTAAGCATAGGTTTTTTTCAGAAAGAAAGATCCTTTCCTGTTGCACTGGTTAGAAGGCCTACCGGAGGAGGAGCGCTACTACACGGATGGGACCTGTCCTTCTCTGTGGCAGACCTGAAGGAAAGATGGGGCAAAAGATACAAGGATGTTTATCTAAGCTTTATGAGCTGTTTGAAAGAGCACTTTGAAGATCTGGGGATAACTTTGGAAATTTCCAGATACATCGGTTCTTATGATGATTACTTTTGCTTTTATTATCCTACCTTTGGCGAGCTGACTTACAGAGGGAAGAAGATAGTAGCCTGCGCCATGAGGGTGTTAAGAAATAGCTTTTTGCTACACGGAAGCCTTTTTCTAAGATTTGACTATGAACTTGCTCAGAGGATAACGGGTATTCCACGGGAGATTCTCAGGGATAGGCTGATAAGCTTTGAAGAGTTAGGAATAGGTCATAAGGAAGTTTTGGATGTGATCGATGATTTTTTGGCAAGCATTGGGCTCTGCAAAGCTTCTGATGTTGCGTGAAAATTCTTCTCTGTTTGAAAGTAGCTTATCCAAAATTTTTAGGACCTTTGATAGCTCTACTTCTTCCTGTCTGAGCACAAAAGCTCCCCCCAGCTCTTCTATCTCCTTTGCGTTGTAATACTGATGGTCTCTTACAGAGTATGGATAGGGGATGAAAAGGGATGGGATACCGTATAGGGAAAGCTCTGTTATAGAGCTTGCACCTGCCCTGCTTATGACGACGCTGGAGGCCCTGTATATTAGGTCCATCCTTTCAGTAAATGGAAGAACAAGCACGGGCATACCTTTGTAGGCTTGCTTTAAATTTTCGTATTCTTTCTCTCCGGTTATGTGTATGCCCTGAAGCCCCTTTTTTTTGAAAACATCCACCGCCAAGCTGTTTATAAAAGACGATCCCTGACTTCCACCCATCACAAGAAGGGTTTCTCTGTCTTCTAAGTTAAGTCTCTCTCTTGCTTCCTTTTCTGAAAGTCTTAGCCCTTCCAGTAGGGATCTTCTAACAGGCAAGCCTGTTTTTACTGTTTTTTGTGAGGGAAAGAATCTTTTAGAGTGTTCAAAAGAGACGAAAATTAACCTTGCAAACTTGCTTAAAACTTGATTGGTAGTGCTTGGTATGGAATTTTGTTCGTGTAAAAAAAGATGAACCCCCTTTAAAAGGGAGCTGATTCCCAGAGGAAGGCTAGCATAACCGCCAAAAACTACGCTAACACTATCACGCTTGAGCTTAGGGTATAGCTTTAAGGAAGAAAAAGACACGCTATAAAGAGATTTTATCTTATCTTTCAAAGATCTCCCTATAAAGGGATAAACTTTAAGGAAATGTTTTTCTGAAGCTATAAGATGGCTCAATCTTTTTTCAATACCCCTCTCTGCACCTACGAATTCACAGGGTATGTTTTTCTCCATAAGGCACTCTATAAGGGCAAGGGCTGGAAAAAAATGTCCGCCTGTTCCCCCACCAGCTATGTAAAACTTTCTAATCATCCAAGCTAAAAGAATACCACAATAAACCCAAATACTCTCTCAGTGCTTTGTAGCTGTCTGCCATAACGCTCATCTTTGGTAAAAAGCTGTAGAGGTTGTATCTTAAGTCCCTTTTAAAGTCAGTTGGGTAAGGAACTACTTCTAAACCTACCTTTTCAAAGGACATCACAGCTCTTTTCATATGGTAAGCAGAGGTAATCAATATTACCCTTTTGCACTTTAGTTTTTGACATATAGCCTTTACTTCCTTTGCGTTTTCTTCAGTGTCTCTGCTTTTGACTTCAGCATACAGGCTACCTTTTTCCACACCTAAGCTCTCAAGCATGGACCTCATTATCTCAGCCTCTGGAAGGGCGCTCACTGACGCACCGCCGGAGAGAATTAGAGGCAGTCCAGTCTGCTTGTGAAGTATAAAGCCTGTGAGGAGTCTTTTTGTGGAGTCTTCCTTTAGTATGCCAGTGCTGTAGGCTCCACCCCCCAAGATCACTATAGCATCTCCCTTTGGCTCCGAGGGAGTGGGGTAGGAAGACTCTAAAGGTTTATACAGCAGGTCTTTTGTTGGTTCTATGGAAAGGGCGTAAATAAACAGAGCGGAGCCCAAAGACAGGATCCTTACAAACCTGCTCTTTTTACTTAGTATGGCTATTATCAGAAAGACTATCAAAAAAATACCGGGCGGGAGTATCAAGTGAGATATTAGCTTTTTAAAGAAAAACATCAGAGCTTCTTTCTTGTAGCTATAAGCACTTCCTGAACGTCCTGGGCCTTGGCTATATCCATAAGCCGGACTACAAACTTGTGGGGTGTTTCCTCATCCGCTTGTATGACCAACCTTTCTGGCTTTCTTTCCCCTAAAACTTGCTTTATTTCCTCTGGATTTCTTCTCTGACCTTCCAATATGTATTCTCCGCTTTTTAGGACCTGAACGGTTAAAACCTGAGAAACTTCCCTTTTTTCTCCTTCCTGTGCAAAGGGTAATTTAACAGCCAGCAGAGTTATGGGAGATTGGAATGCAAGCACTGCAAGGAAAAGAAAAACTGCCAAAAGTGTGTCCACAAGCGGCACCACATCTATGTATGCCCTTTCATCAAAGCTGAGCCTTCTTCTCCTCATGAAATAGCCCTAACAACCTCAATTGCTTCCTCTTCTAACTTATTCAGTATGCTATTACCCCATATCCTAAAGATCCAGTAAAAAAATAAAGCTGGAATAGCAACTGCCAGACCTGTGGCCGCTGCCACCAACGCTTCCCCTATACCAGCAGAAAGAAGGTTCAGTGCGGTTTCTGACTGATTTAAGGAAAAAGATCTAAACACTTTTATAAGACCAGTAATTGTGCCAAATAACCCTATGAGGGGTGATAAGCTGGCAATAGTAGATAGTATGGCTAAGTTCTTCTCTACCTTGGGCACTAAAAGATCTATCTCTGACCTGACTATATCCATAAGCTCTCTCTTTGATAATCCATGCTTTATGTGGTTTTCCAATAGCAAATAAAGGGTTTTACCAAAGGGTGTAGGGTCCAAGGAAAGAACCTTAAAGGCACCATCTAAGTCTTTGGCAAGCAACAAAGCTTTGGCATCTTTTAAGTTCTTTGGTATGAAATTAGAGCTTCGGAGGTTTATAAACCTTTCTACCACAACTGCCCAAGAAACTATGGACAGAAGCAAAAGAGGATACATAGCAAGACCGCCTGCTTTCAAAAGAAGAAGCATCTGCTCCATCATCTTGCCTCGCACTTTGGAAGGTTTTTTCTCAAGTTTTCAAACTTGATTTTTTCCTCCTTAGAAGCACTTTTTAGATCAAACCTCTCTAAAAAACAGCTTGCATCCCTCCTCAAACCGAGACTTAAAAATATTCGTACTCCTTCCATTATAGCAGTATTATAAACAGATGTGCCTTTGTGGTTAATGGATATATCCACCAGATACTCAAGAGCTTCCTTTGGTTTCTTCTGGGCGTTCAAAATCAGAGCTTTTTCAAACTTAGCCTTAGCGGAAATATTTACGTCTGGGCTTTTTATTAAGTAGTCAAGCAAGCTTTCGTCTTTAACTGCTTGATAAATTTCCATCAGGTTATTCTCAAAAAATTGAGTTCTTAGTCCCATTTGCATGAGTTCCTTTGCCAAACTTAACGCCTTCTGCCACTGACTTAGCTTTACATATAGCCCAATTGCTTTTTCTTTTTCCTGGAAGTCTCCAACTTCCAAAAGTTCTGCAGCACTTAGCATGTCTCCCAGTTCAGTGTATAGAGCTATCAGTTCTTTTCTAGCCTGGGCAGATTCCTCTTTTGGTCCTTCTTTATAAACCTTGTATAAAAGTACCGCTTTGTTGTTTTTGTCTTCTTCAATGCTTGCAAGTTTAAGTAGCGCTTTGTATTTTAAATCTCCCCTCTCTTCGTAAAGCTCTACCAAAAGTTTTTGCGCCTCCTTTTTTTCTCCTTTGTTTATCAAGATGTCTGCTAATTGGTACTTCAGCTCCCCTGCGTACGGCGAGTTTGGGTTTTTCTTTAAATACTCTCTTATAAGCTCTTCCCTTTTGGCATCTGTGAGGTTAATGTCTCCCTCCAAAAGGGCCAAGGCAGCCTGACTAGCCACAGGATCGTCGGGGAAATTCTTTAAGATTTCCCAATAGGTAGCTTTCGCTTCTTCTACCTTTCCCAAGTTGTAAAGAGTATCTGCTGTTTTCATCAGTGCCCTTGGACCAAAGGGACTTTTCCTTGAAACTTTTCTAAAGTACTCAATAGCTCTGTCGTAGTTTTCCTCCATAAAGAAGCTTATACCCAAAAGGTATAGTTCTTCATCTGAGTTCTGCGAGAGGAACTTCCTTGCCAAAGAAGGATTGTTCAAAAATAGCGCGGACTTGGCTTTTAGTAAATTGGCCCTTTGGGATGAGATCCCTTGTAAAGTATTCAAAACTTCCTGATATTTTTTGAGGTTGTAGTAGCATAGGGCTTTATACTCTGGATCGTCAAAGTATTTTAGGGCAGAGGCCCAATCGCCTTTTCTAAAGAAAGCCCAACCTAAGTACTCTCTATATAGATCCGGATGGTTTTCTTTAACAAGCTCTAAAGCATTTTCCATAGGCATACCTGCCCAGTAGGCAGATTCTAAAAGCCAAACATAATCTTCTCTATCTTTGTCCTCCTTCTTCTCCAAAAGTCTGTATGCAGTGCGATAGTCCCCAATTTTGATTAAAGAATAGACCGCATACTTAACCTTTTTAGCCTCTAAAAAGTTTGAAAAAGCAATTTGATAATCTCCATTGTTGTATGCTATTGTTCCAGCTACGTTTAAAAACCTTGGGTCCTTTGTTATACTGTAGGTTAATCTTGCTAAAAGTACGCTCTTTGAAGCTATGTGGGAGTAAAGGGAGTAGGCATATTCGCTGTTTATTGTTTCTAAAAGGCTTGCGTACCTGTAAGCCAAGTCTGGCTTGTTCTTTTGCAAGGCAATGAGCCCTAAATAGTAAAGGGCAATATCTCGGTATGGTTTTATTGGTTTTGAATATTCAGTAAATATTTTCTCCGCCTCCTCCAACTGACCATTTTCAAAAAGCAAAATAGCCCTCCTTACACTTGTGCTATCTTTGTAGTTTTTGTCTATCTCCCCCTTTACAAAATTGCTCACGTATGCACAGTATCTTTTAAAAACAGCACCTTCACAATTTGGAACTGTGTATTTTCCTTCGTGCTTTATTTTATAAACTACTCCCCAAAATTGGTCCCTATTCTCTGGAACACTTCCCTTTAACTCAAAACTTAGTGCGTAAAACAGCTCGCAGGATGCTTGTCTGTATTGGTGTGGATATTTGCATGAGTTTTCAAAAAAGTTCAGAGCTTGGGTTTTTTGCCCCTGACTTAGCTTTATCAAACCTAAAACATACTCAGCCATAGGTCTGTAAACGGATGGCATGGTAAGAACGGAGCTTAGCTCCTGCTCCGACTGGGTGAGTTTCCCCGCAAGATAGTAATCCACTCCTTTTTTGTATGCTATTGCATCTTTCGGCTTTCCACAACTGGGGCCCTCTTCCCTAACGGGAGAAACTGGCAAAGACTCCACCTCTTTTGGTGGTTGCAAAAGCCTTGCAGAGAGGTCTAAAGGTTTAGCTTCTTCCACAGGTAGTCTCTCGGGGGGATAGATCTTGGGCTTTTCTTCAACTTCCTTTGCCACTATCTCTACCTGAAGGTCAAACTCCTTTTTTATTTGCGAAAAGCCAAAGAGAAAGATTAAAAGACTAAAGAGCACTATGGGCTTGAACATACCATTCTCCCAAGTGGCAGGTTATGTTAAGTTTAACTATAACGTTCCTTCTTTCTTCCATATGCACCAATGTATAGCTTGCGTTATCACAACCAAAAGCCCAAAACTTGGATAGGTCTATGTTCAAAAGGGTACAAAGCATTGCTCTTATTGGAACAGTGTGAGAAGTCACCACCACTGTTTGATTTTGGTGACTTTGCTTTACAAACTCCAAAAACTCCCTTACCCTTGCATAAACCTCTTCTAAGGACTCTCCTCCTTCAAACTTAATCTTGTGTGGCTCCTCTAACCACCTTCTAAAGTCCTCCGAATACTTCTGCTTTACCTCATCCACAAGCATACCAGACCAAACGCCATGATCTATCTCTATTATCCTTCTTTCTTGTATTACCTCCAAGTTATGCTTACTTGCTATGGCCAAAGCGGTTTGGTAAGTTCTTTTTAGCGGAGAGGAATAGATTACATCTATCTTTTCTTTTTCTAAAGCCTTTGCCAAAAGCTGGGCTTGAATTTTCCCTCTTTCCGAAAGATCAGGATCCAAAAGCCCCTGATACCTGCCTATCGGATTCCATTCGCTTTCCGCATGCCTGACCAAAAATAGCTTTACCATAATCCACTTTCTATAAATACTTCAGAGTATGCTTTTACACCCTCTCCCAATCTTTGGCAAAGGCCCAGCTTTTTAAGCACCACCTCCAGCATACCTATAAGCATCAATCCATCCTTTGGATCCACTCCCATATGGGATATTCTGAATATCTTTCCCTTTAACTCATCCTGACCGCCGGCAGTTCTTATGCCATGTCTTAAAAGCTCCCTTCTTATATTTTCTGCTTGCTCGGAGGCTATGGCGGATACGGAAATAGATGGATTTTGGGCAAACCGTTTTAAACCTAAAACCTCTATTGCTCTTAGGGTTGCCTTAGAAAGAGTTCTATGTCTTTTTTCTACCTTTTCCATCCCCTCTTCCAAAAGCATACTTAAGCTTTCCTTCATAGCCAGTATTAAGCTTATGGCTGGCGTCCACGCAGTTTGACCTTCCAACTGCTTTTTAATCTCCTTTTTTATACTAAAGTAAAAGGCCCTCTCTTTTAATCTCTTTTCAGCATTTCTGGAAAACCAAACCACCGAAAGTCCAGGGGGCAAAAGAAATCCCTTCTGAGAGCCACCAATAAGAACATCTATTCCCCATTCAGAAGGCACGATTTTATAAACCCCAAGGGCTGTTATTGCGTCTGCCACCAGCAAAACCTCTCTTTCTCTACATAGAGAACCTATCTCCTTTGTGGGATGGTAAACACCTGTGGATGTTTCGGATATCTGCATAAGCACTCCCTTACAGTCTGAATTTCTATCCATTAGCTCTTTAACTTTATTTGGGTCCGCAGAATTACCCCACTCTACTTTATACTCTACTGGATTTAGTCCCCAGTGCTTTGCCAGATTAAGCCAGCGTTCCCCAAACTTTCCGCCATTTACCACTATTACCTTATCCCCCTCTTCAAAGAAGTTGAGAATGCTCGCTTCCATAGCACCCGTGCCAGAGCTTGCGAAAAATACAAAGTTCTCTGAGCTATCTTCTACCAGCCTTTTAAAGAGTTCTCTGACCTCTAAGAAAGCTCTTTTGAATTCATCCGTTCTGTGGTGGATGATTTGTTCTCCTAAGACCTTTCTGACCCTTTCTGGAATTTCCACAGGACCTGGTGTAAAAAGCCTTTCCTTCATCTTTCCCTTTCACCTCTGATAAACTCCTCTACCATTTTCCTTGCCTGCCAGTCGGGGTACTGTATGGGTGGATGTTTCATGGTGTATGCGCTTATAGAATACAGAGGACCACCAATACCCCTGTCTCTTGCTAGCTTACAACACCTTATGGCATCTATCATTGAACCTCCACTGTTTGGTGAGTCTTCCACATCAAGCTTTAGCTCCAAATACATGGGTACATCACCAAAAAGTCTTCCCTCTAACCTTATGTATGCGATCTTTCTATCCTTTAGCCAGGGAACCCAATCGGAAGGTCCTATGTGAATGTTTTCGTATCCTATATCGTAAGGAAGCAGGGATTCGACGGCGGAGGTCTTTGATATTTTCTTAGTTTTTAACCTTTCCCTTTCTAGCATGTTTAAAAAGTCCGTGTTACCCCCAAAGTTGAGCTGATAAGTTCTGTCTATTTTTACCCCCCTGTCCGTGAAAAGCTGAACCAAGGTTCTGTGAACTATAGTCGCACCCACCTGGGACTTTATGTCATCCCCAACCACTGGTATTCCCTCTTGTTCAAAACGCTTTGCCCACTCTGGGTCCGAGACTATAAAGGTAGGCATACCATTTATGAAGGAAACTCCCGCTCTAAGGCAAGCTTCTGCGTAAAACCTTGCCGCCTGTTCCGAGCCGACGGGTACATAGTTTATGAGTATCTCAGTCTCGGTTTCTTTTAGCACTCTGACAACATCCTCCAGTTCATCCTCTTTTTCATCGGAAAGTACAAAGGTACGGTCTGGTGGATAATTAGCCATGTGGGGTGCAAATCCGTCCAACACCTTCCCTTTACGCACCTTTACACCTTTCTTTGGAATATCAGGTTCAAATACAGTGGTGCAGTTAGGCGCAGCAAAGATAGCTTCGGATACATCCTTTCCAACCTTCCTTGCGTCAATGTCCCATGCGGCAACAACTTCTATGTCCCATGGTTTGTATCCTCCCACATCTTCAAACATCAAACCACTTACATCATTCGCTTGATTTTTTTCGTAGTAATGAATTCCTTGAATCAAAGCGCTTGCGCAATTGCCCACACCAGCAATAGCAATCCTTATTTTTTTCTTCATTAATAGCCTCCGAAAAGCTTATAACTATTATAGCCCAATATTCGTTGAAAAGCTCTAAAGCATTATAATTAATAGGAATGAAGGTCTTACTTATCTTGTACAGATCCCTTTTAGAGAAAGAGGACCTAACAGAAGATCTGAAGGATCAGGTAAATCTATTAAGTAGAATAATAGGACCTGACAGCATATACGCGGTTATAACCTCTGAGATGAAAGATCTCTTTGACAAATTTCCTGAGGTGGTGTTTATAAACAACGAAAAAGGTAGTTTTCTTTATGGGCTATACAAAGGGCTAAGGAAACTAAGAGGTAACCACGTGCTCGTTTTGGACCCTATAGAAAAGCTAACAAAAGAAAAGCTTGCTAAACTGTTAAGCGCAGGCAAAAAGAACATAGTGTCAAAAGGTGTTGCTCTGCTCAGGCTTATGGATCTTGATTACGTAATAAGAACTGTGGAAAGGTACAGAAATGCAGAGGGTAATATAGAAGATATACTTAACGAAGTTTATCAGGAATACGGGATAAAATACGAAATACTCTAAAGGAGGTCTCAAAATGGAAGACTTTTTTGTAGGAAAGTATTTAGTAAAGGCGGACAGGTATTATACGAAGGATCATGAATGGGCTTTAGTGAAGGGCAACAGAGCTTGGGTGGGTATAACAGACTATGCACAGAAGGAGCTGGGGGATATAGTTTATGTAGACCTGCCCTCTGTAGGAGAGGAGTTTGAAAGCGGGGACACGTTGGCCAACGTTGAATCTGTAAAAAGTGTCTCTCCGATTTATTCTCCAGTGTCTGGTAGGGTGATAGAGGTTAATGAAGCTCTAAACGACGAGCCTGCTATCATCAATGAATCTCCTTACGAGGACGGGTGGATTGCAGTTTTAGAACTGGCGGACGTATCCGAGGTGGAAGATCTTCTCTCCCCTAAGGAGTATGCTGAAATACTTGTGGAGTTGATATTGGAAGAGAAGGGCGAAAAAGTTACTCTACAGCTCCCAGAAGAAGAAAGCCCCATCATTGAGGAATCCTTAGAAACACTGCCAGAAGAAGATTTGAGGTATGAAGAAAAGGAACGGTAAATGTATATCCCCCACTCGGAAGAAAAAACAAAAGAGATTCTAAACACCTTAGGACTGTCCTCTTTAGAGGAGCTTTTCTCACACATAGATCCCTCCCTTTTGGAGAAAACGGAAAACCTTCCTGAACCTAAGTCTGAGGAAGAGCTAAGAAGATACTTCAAAGAACTGGCAAAACTAAACAAGCCATTGGTCTATTTTGTGGGTGGGGGAGCATATGATCGCATCATCCCATCCGCTATATGGCAGATACTAAGCAGAGGAGAGTATCTGACCGCATACACTCCATACCAAGCGGAAGCCTCTCAGGGCACCCTTCAGGCTCTGTTTGAATATCAGACGCTTGTGTGCGAGCTAACGGGTATGGAAGTAGCAAACGCCAGTATGTATGACGGCGCTTCTGCGCTGGCAGAGGCGGTGCTTATGGCAAGGGCTATTAAAGGCAGAGGCAATAAGGTTATTCTTACAGAAGGGATAAATCCTTTTTACAGAGATGTGGTAAAGACGTATCTTTTTGGATATCAAGACCTTTTGGAGGCTATTCCCCTCACCTATGAAGGAACTGTGGATTTGGAACTTTTGGAAAAGCATCTAAAAGATGGAACATGTCATGCGTTAGCGGTTCAGTATCCTAACTTCTTTGGCTTTGTGGAACCCTTAAAGGAAATTTCTTGGCTTGCCCAACATTACGAGGTGCCGTTGATAGTGGTGGCAGACCCCATAGCCTTGGCTATTTTGGAACCTCCTGGCAAGTTTGGAGCTCACATAGTGGTGGGGGAAGGACAGCAGATGGGTGTTCCATTAAACTTTGGGGGTCCCTATGTGGGCTTTTTTGCAAGCAGGGAGGAACTCGTCAGAAAAATGCCGGGAAGAATAGTGGGCTTGGCAGAAGACGTAAAGGGCCAACGCGCTTTTACTCTAATACTTCAAACAAGGGAACAGCACATAAGAAGGGAAAGGGCTACTTCTAATATATGCACAAACCAAAATCTTATGGCTTTAGCAAATCTGCTTTATATGGTCCTTTTTGGGAAAAAGGGTCTTAGGGAAGTGGCGATCCAGAGCTTGTCAAAGGCTTTATATCTGAAGGAAAAACTCTTAGAGCTGGGCTTTGAGGTGCCATACACCGGAAAACATCTTTGGGAGTTTCCAGTAAAACACCCGAGGGCAGAGGAGATCTACCAAAAACTCTTGGAAAAAGGCTTTGTGTTTGGCTTACCTTTAAAAAGGTTTGGCTACGGCGACCGCTTGCTCGTTGCAGTTACAGAAAAGAGAACAAAAGAAGATATGGACCAGCTTTTAGAGACTGTAAAGAATATGATATAATTTTTCCCATGAGAGAACTCCATCATCCACACCAAGATGACGCTCTGGAAGTTTTAAAAAGTGCAAAGGTCGTTGCGGTTGTGGGCATATCTCCAGATCCAGAAAGACCTTCTTACTACGTTTCAGAGAGGGTTATAAACAAAGGAAAGCACAGGGTTTATTTTGTCAATCCAAAGTATGCGGGTCAGGAAATACTCGGTATAAAAGTTTTGTCCTCTTTGCAGGAAGTGCCAGAGCCTGTAGATATAGTAAATGTTTTTAGAAACCCAGCACACATAGAGCCCATTTTTGAAGAAGCCCTAAAGGTAGGTGCCAAGTGTGTATGGTTACAACCCGGCTGTGAAAACCCAGAGGTTATAGAAAAGTACAAAGATAGAATAAAAGTTGTTTGGAACGCTTGCATAGGCGTGGAAGCAGGCTATCTTTAAAAGATATGAACCTAAGCGTATATTTGGTTACCGACGATGCCTTCTTCAAAGATAGGGACCTTATAAGCACCGTAGAACAGGCAATACAGGGAGGAATTACTGCCCTTCAGTATAGGTTCAAGCAAAAAAGCTCAAGGCAGATGTACGAAGAGCTTTTGGTTCTGAGGGAGCTAACCAAAAGATACGGTGTGGAGCTTGTGGTTAATGACAGAGTAGATTTGGCTCTTGCAGTGGAAGCAGATGGGGTGCATGTGGGAGAAAAGGACCTTCCGCCGGACGTGGTAAGAAAACTCGTAGGAAACAAAATGTACATAGGATACTCCGTAAATAGCTTGGAAAAGCTAAGAGAAGTAGAGCATCTGCCTATAGACTACATAGGCTTTGGCTCTATATACGAAACTTCAACGAAAAAAGACTACAAGCTTGTGGGTATAGAAGCCCTTAGGCAGGCAGTAAAGATGACTTCAAAACCAATAGTAGCAATTGGGGGTATCACTCACTACAGAGTGGCCGAGGTTTTGGAAAGCGGGGCAAAGGGTATTGCAGTCGTTTCCGCCATACTCGGGTTTGAAGACGTGAAGAGTGCTACCCAAAGCTTGGTAGAGGCTTGTAAAAGTTATTACAGAAAAAAGATGCATTCCTTATGAAAGTCCTCTACCTTTTTGACGGTTCTGCCTTCCTTTACAGAAATTTCTTTGCCCTACCGCCACTTTCCACAAGCTCGGGCTTTCCCACAGGTGCCATATACGGCTTTCTTAGGTCCATACTTTCTATCTTGAAAACAGAAAAACCATCTTACATGGCTATAGCCTTTGACCTACCCGCACCCACTCAGAGAAAGCTTACCTATTCAGAATACAAAAGCAAAAGACCACCTACGCCAGATCCTTTGAAGGTTCAAATACCGGTGATAAAAGAACTTTCTTCTTTGTTGGGTATAAAGCTCGTAGAAATGCCAGGTTATGAAGCGGACGATCTGATAGCTTATCTGACTAAGTTAGCCCTTGAAAGGGGGTTTAACGTAAAGATTTATTCTCCAGACAAAGACGTGCTTCAGCTTGTTGAGGATAAAAAAGTTATCGTGATCAATCCTGTGCTTAACGAAGTGTTTGACGAGGAAAAGGTGAAAGAAAAGTTTGGTGTGGGACCAAAACAGCTGGCAGATTACCTTGCCTTGGTAGGAGACAAGACGGACAACATAGAGGGTATAAAGGGGGTAGGTCCAAAAACCGCTATAAATATTCTTAAAAAGTATGTTTCTGTAGAGAATATACTTTCCAGATGGGACGAATTTGAGAAGGCTTTTCCGCAGGCGGATAGAGAAAAACTGAAATTAGCTTACTCTTTGGTAGAGCTAAAACCACCGGAGCATTTAGAAGTGGAGCTGGAAGATTTAAAGCTAAAAAGTCCTACAATAGACGCTCTTAAGAAAAAGCTTGAAGAGCTTGAAATGAAAAGTATATTAAAAGAGTTGGACAAAGTCTTTGGTCAGAAAAGCCTCTTTTAAACTAAGTTGTTGCTGACCTTTTCTTGAATTTGGTCCAGAGCCCTGATAAGGTTGGCATATGTTTCGTGAGCCCTGTGAGCTTCTATAAGCTTTGCCATCTCCAAAATGGCGTTTACGTTAGAATCTTCAAGAAAACCTTGCAAAACCTTAAAGTTTTGGGCTTGCTGAGGTATGCCTGTAAACAGATCCCTTCCCACCTTTTGGGGGTTAGTTAAGTTGTATATGCCCAACCTTCCAATAAGGTTCCCATTGCTAAAAATAGAGCCATCTGGTGCAAAGCTAACATCCCCCATTATCCTTATTTCTTGATTGTTCTCGTTTAAAACTCTCATACCAATTTCATTGACTAAGTAACCTTCTGCATCAATACGAAAGTTTCCCTTGCGAGTGTAAAACACCTCCTGTCCCGACCTGACAGCAAAAAAGCCCTCACCCTCAAGAGCCAGGTCCAAAGGATTGTCCGTTTGTCTGATTGGCCCCTGCGTTAGAAGAGTGTGCATTCTCTCCACTATAGGATAAACAAAATTGTTTGCAGGATTTCCTGAATCATTGTTCTCTACTCTCTGGCCGTCAGGCGTGTCCCAAACTCCAGCAAGCATCAACTCACTCTTGAAAGCAGGAGTATTTACATTGGCTAAGTTTTGGGTTATTGTTTCCAACTTTCTTTGCTGCAGAAGCATACCACTGGAAAGTATGTATATACCCTGATAATCTAGTGGCATAAACCACCCCCTTGTTGATAATATACACAGGTTTTTCGGTAAAATCAAGTGTAGTTGAAACTCCCTTAGAGTTTTGGTTTATAATTCTATAAAAATTACCAAACATTTAAGGAGGTAAACCCTATGGCCCTTCCAAAGGAGATAAAGCAGAAAATTATTGAGGATTACAGAAGGCACGATACGGATACGGGATCTCCAGAAGTGCAGATAGCCATACTTACGGAGAAAATAAACAGGCTCACAGAACATCTAAAAAAGCACAAAAAGGACATTCACTCGAGAAGGGGACTGATCGCTATGATACATGCAAGAAGGAGACACTTAGAGTATCTTAAGCAAAAAGATTATGATAAATATCTGGAGATCGTCAAAAAACTTGGGTTAAAGGTTAAATAATGGAGAGGGTAGAAGTTAAATTTGAAGATAAAGATCCAATAATCATAGAGACGGGGCACTATGCAAAGCTTGCAGACAGTGCGGTTGTGGTCAAACAGGGAGGAACTGCGGTTCTAGTAACAGCTGTTATGTCCGAAAACCCAGTACCTAACATTGACTTTGTTCCCCTGACTGTTGACTACAGGGAGCAGTCCTCCGCTTGGGGTAAAATACCCGGTGGTTTTGTAAAGAGGGAAGGAAAGCCAACAGACAGAGAAATATTGGTCTCCCGTGTAATAGACAGACCTGTAAGACCTCTTTTGCCTGAGGGCTTTCCGTATGAGGTAGTAATTACTGCCCTTACCCTTTCTGCAGATGACAAGTATGATCCCGATGTGTTAGCCATAACCGGTGCCAGTGCAGCATTGCACTTATCTCGTGTGCCCTTTGACGGACCTATAGCAGGGGTTAGAGTCTGCAGAGTGGAAGGAAAATTGGTGGCAAACCCCACTTACGAAGAGAGACAGAAGGCAGATTTAGAGATAGTCATGGCTTGCTCTGAGTTTGCCATTGTGATGGTGGAGGGTGGTGCCAAGGAGGTAGATGAGGAAACCTTTATGGAGGCGCTGTTCTTTGGCCAGTCCGCCGTAAGGGACTTACTGCAGGCACAGGATGAGCTAAGAAAAAGAATGGGCTCTCCCAAAGTTGAATTTGAAGGACTTGAGCTTCCCGAAGATCTGCAAAGACTTTTGGAAAGCTACTGCACAGATAGAATAAAAGAGTCCTTAAAAGTTCAAGACAAAAGGGAAAGGAAAAAGCTTCAGGCTAAGATCTTTGAAGATTTCATAGCAAACCATCAGGTCCCAGAGGACCAACTTTTCAAACTCAGTTATCAATACAAAAAACTCATCAGCAAGCTAATGAGAAAAATGGTCTTGGATGAGGGTTTGAGGATTGACGGTAGGGGTCCAAAGGACATTAGACCTATTAGTATAGAGGTTCATCCCTTTGAAAGACCCCACGGCAGTGCCATCTTTACGAGAGGTCAAACCCAAGCCTTTGCCACAGTTACTTTGGGAGCTCCAGAACAAGCCCAGTTGGTGGAGACCATCTACGAAGGGGAGACCTTTAAAAGGTTCATGCTTCACTATAACTTTCCACCTTTTTCCACGGGAGAGGCAAAACCTTGGGGGCCACCAAGGAGAAGGGAGATAGGGCATGGTGCCTTGGCGGAGAGAGCTCTGGAACCCCTTATTCCTCCCCAAGAACAGTTTCCTTATATCATAAGGGTGGTTTCCAATATCTTGGAGTCCAACGGTTCTACTTCTATGGCTACTGTATGCGCAGGTTCTTTGGCGCTCTTTGACGCAGGTGTTCCTATGAAAAAGCACGTGGCAGGTATAGCTATGGGGCTCATAATGGAAGGAGATCGTTATGCGATCCTTTCGGACATTCTCGGAGACGAAGATCAGCTTGGAGACATGGACTTTAAGGTGGCAGGCACAAAGGATGGTATTACCAGCGTGCAGATGGACATAAAAATAAAGGGTTTAAGCAGGGAGATTATGAAAGAAGCTCTTATGCAGGCAAAGGAAGGAAGGCTTTATATCCTGGAAAAGATGTATCAAGCTATGCCAGAACCAAGGAAGGAAGTTTCTCCATATGCTCCGAAGATAGAGATCATACAGATTCCAGAAGATAAAGCACTTGTGGTTATAGGTCCCGGTGGCAAAAATGTTAGAGAGTGGAGGGACAAGCTGGGTGTCTCCGTTTGGGTTCATGAGGGTGGCAAAACGTCTTTGACCAGTATGAGTAAAGAGGCAATCCAGCAAGTGAAAGAGGCTATAATGAAGCTTTTGGAAGAGGTGGAAGTTGGTAAAGTCTATGAAGGAAAGATAACAAGGGTAGAACCATACGGAGTGTTTGTTGAGGTCCTTGAAGGAAAGGTGGGAATGCTTCACGTGTCAAAGATGGGAGAAAGGGTCAGGGATGTTAGAGCAAGGTTTAAGGTGGGGGATCAGATAAGGGTAAAGGTCATAGGCATAGACGAGAAAGGAAGGCCAGACTTGAGTACGGTTGGTGTAGACCAGCCGGCGTAGCTCAGCGGTAGAGCGAGGCACTCGTAATGCCTAGGTCGTGGGTTCAAATCCCACCGCCGGCTAAGGAGGAATAAAATGCTGAAGGTTAAAATCAAGAGATTTCCACACTCCAAAGACTTAGCCTTACCTTCTTACGCTACGATAGGCTCTGCGGGTATGGACCTTTTGTACGCTGGTGATGAGCCAGTGGTCCTCAAACCTTTGGAAAGAGTTTTGCTTCCTACTGGCATAGCCATAGAACTGCCCGATGGGTTTGAGGCTCAGGTAAGACCAAGAAGTGGTTTGGCTATAAAGCACGGCATAACTATCTTGAACGCTCCCGGCACCATCGATCCAGACTATAGAGGAGAAATTAAAGTAGCACTTATAAACTTGGGGCAAGAAGATTTTCTCATAAAAAGAGGGGATAGGATAGCCCAGCTTGTTATAGCTCCTTTTGTTAAGGTCCTCTGGGAAGAGGTTCTGGAACTAAGTCCCACTTTAAGGGGAGAAAACGGTTTTGGGTCCACTGGGTGGTAAACCATGGAAATACACTACGTTTTGCTTTACCTTGCCATAATCCTCTTCAGTGCAAGGATCATAGGGGACACCTTCGCCAAGTTTGGTATTCCCGCAGTTTTGGGGGAGATATTGGTAGGTATCCTTCTTGGCAAAAGCGCCTTAGGTCTTATTGAACCAAATCAAATAATAAAGGTCCTTGCGGAGCTTGGAGTGATACTTTTGCTCTTTCAGGTAGGATTAGAGGCGGACATTCACCAACTTAGAAAGGTGGGCATACACGCCATTGTAGTTGCCACAGTAGGTGCTTCAGCTCCCATGGTCTTAGGTTTTCTTTTTAGCTTTTATGTTCTTGATTTGCCTTTCCTGACATCCCTTTTCATAGGTGGCACCTTAACCGCCACGAGCATAGGAATAACAGTCAGAGTTTTGGAAGATTTGGGTAAGATGAAAGAGAGGTTTGCCCAGATAGTGCTTGGCGCCGCAGTCTTGGATGATATATTCGGCGTTATCGTTCTTGCAGGATTGTATGAGCTTTCTAAGGAAGGTATGGTTCATGTGGATGCACTGTTTCTTCTAATACTATACATAGCCTCCTTTTTCATACTATCTCCTATACTGGCTCAGATTTTGGCAAGGATCATTCAGATACTTTCCAGAAAGCTTGGGACTATGGATTTTGTTCCACCTGCGGTCTTGTCTATGGTATTTTTCTTTGCCTTTTTGGCGCATGAGGTGGGTTCTCCGGAGATCTTAGGTGCCTTTACTGCGGGACTTGCTCTTTCCAGAAGGTTTGCCCTTCCCTTTGCACTGTTTTTGAAAACCGACGAGAGAATGGCAGAAAAGATAGAGCATTCTATATTACCTTTGGTTTGGGTTTTAACGCCCATTTTCTTTGTCTACGTTGGGCTTCAGTTAAATCTAAAGGCCATAGATTTTAGCTCTCCTAAATTTTGGACCTTTGCTATTGTGCTTGGCTTAATTGCCATTTTTGGTAAAGTTATCTCTGGGTTTTTTATACCTGGAACTACGAAAGAGAGGCTTCTTATTGGTTTTTCTATGTTGCCCCGAGGAGAGGTGGGTCTGATCTTTACAGAGTTTGGAAGACAAGCTAAGCTCTTTGATGATACGCTGTATGCGGTGGTTATATTCGTGGTGGCAATAACTACCTTAGTATCCCCCATAGCCCTTAAAATACTTGCCAAGGATTAAAGCATGATAGTTAGCAGGTTTGCACCAAGCCCTACGGGCTATCTGCACCTTGGCAACGCAAGAACTGCCATATTTAGCTACCTTTTTGCCAGACATCACGGTGGTAAGTTTATCCTTCGCATAGAAGACACAGACAGAGAAAGATCTTCCAAAGAGTTTGAGGAGATGCTCCTTAAAGACTTGGAGTGGCTTGGCATAGAGTGGGATGAACTTTACAGACAATCGGAAAGGTTTGATATATACAGAGAATACGCCCTCAAGCTAGTAGAAAGTGGCTGGGCTTATCCCTGTATATGCACACCGGAGGAGTTGGAAGAAGAAAGAAAACTGGCTGAGGAAAAGGGCATTCCCTACAGGTATTCGGGCAAGTGCAGACACTTAACCCTGGAGGAGGCCAAAAGGAAGGGACTGCCCTATACCATAAGGTTCAGAGTACCAGAGGGAGAGGTAATCACCTTTGAGGATTTAGTAAAGGGACCCATATCCATAAGTGCAGATGATTTTGGAGACTTTGTGATCGTTCGGAGCGATGGCACGCCTGTTTATAACTTCGTGGTGGTTGTGGATGACGCTCTGATGGGAGTTAGTCACGTAATAAGGGGAGAGGACCACATTCCAAACACTCCCAAACAGATACTTATATACAGAGCTTTGGGCTTTGAGATTCCAAAGTTTGCTCATCTGCCAGTGATCCTTGGACCAGACAGAAGTAAGCTTTCCAAAAGACACGGTGCAGTTTCTGTAAAGAACTACCGAGAGGAGGGCTTTCTGCCAGAGGCAATGTTTAACTACCTTTGCCTTTTGGGATGGTCTCCGCCAGAGGAGGGAAGGGAGATATACTCAAAGGAAGAGTTAATAAAACTCTTTGACCTAAAGGACATAAACAGCTCCCCTGCGGTCTTTGATGCCCAAAAACTAAGATGGATGAACGGAGTTTATATAAGGGAGGTTCTCTCGGTTGATAAGCTTGCAAACTACCTGACACCTTTTTTGAGGGAGGCAGGATACGAGTTTGAAGATGAATACCTTAAGAAGGTTCTGGAAAAAGCCAGGGATGCCTTTGAGACACTATTGGAAGCAGTGGAAAAGCTAAGACCTTTCTTTGTGGATGATGTGGTTTATTCAGAGGAAGCAAAGGCAGTGCTTGAAAACCAAAGTGCGGTGCAGGTTTTAAACTACGTGCTTTTGAAGTTAGAAGAAGGAGAGCTAAACGCACAGAGGATAAAGGAAGTAGCGAAATTGGCCCAAAAGGAGCTTGGTATAAAGGCAAAGGACTTTTGGCACACTCTCAGAGCTGCCTTAACTGGGGAGCTGGAAGGTGTGGGTGTGGATATTCTCTGCGACGTGGTGCCAAAGGAGAGGATAATCTACAGAATAAGAAGAGTCTTAACGATTTTTTAACAAAAGTTAGTTAAAAACACTTACATGAAAAAAAGTTGGAGGTGCTCCCATGAGAAAGTTGGAGTATTTTGGAGACATTTTTCTCTATGCACTTAACAGAAGGGACCTATTAAAGTTTGCCGCAGCTTCCATAGTTCTTTACTCCTGCGGTGCAACAGACGGTGCAACAGAAGAAACCAGGCCTTCTACCCTAACCTACAACACCCTCTATCCCAACACCGAAGACAGAATAATGATTCCAGAGGGCTACGATCACAGCGTCCTTATCAAGTGGGGAGATCCGTTGGACAACGGACCAGCTCTTGACTGGAACAGAGTTTACGGCGCACCCACCGAGGAGGAC
Source organism: Thermocrinis sp. (assembly GCF_036781485.1). NCBI lineage: Bacteria > Pseudomonadati > Aquificota > Aquificia > Aquificales > Aquificaceae > Thermocrinis > Thermocrinis sp. The sequence goes on along the minus strand of NZ_DAIQAX010000006.1, from coordinate 48,386 downwards.
ATAGAGAGACAGAAGCACTGCTTTGGATACAACTGTGATTATGTGGGCTTTTTCAAGTTAGACCAAGATAGGGCCCTTTTGGTGGTAAATCACGAATACACAAACCCTGAACTTATGTTTTCTAATTTCAACACACCTACCGAAAATCAGTCCCGACTTATGCTATACGCCCACGGTGTATCTGTTGTGGAGATAAAAAGGAGTGGGGAAAAATGGGTTTATGTTAAAGGCTCCGCTTATAATAGAAGGATCACGGGAGAAACCGTCTGCTATATATCCGGTCCAGCAGCAGGACACAGACTTATGAAAACCTCCTATGACCCAACGGGAACCTTTGTTAAGGGTACTTTAAACAACTGCGCTGCGGGGAAAACGCCATGGGGAACAGTTTTAACCTGTGAAGAGAACTTCCATTCATACTTTGCTGGCAACAGAGACCAACTCACCGATGATCTGGTTAAGAATATACACCAAAGATATGGAGTTCCAAGCAGTTTCTCCGCGATTTACGGTTTTCACAACATAGACAATAGGTTTAACATAAATCAAGAGCCCAACGAAGCCTTTAGGTTTGGGTGGGTGGTAGAGATTGACCCTTACGATCCGAGCAGACCGCCAGTAAAGAGAACAGCCCTTGGAAGGTTCAAGCACGAAGCAGCAACCACGGTTGTAGCTCCAGACGGTAGAGTGGTGGTATATATGGGAGATGACGAAAGGTTTGAGTATGTTTATAAGTTCGTCACCAAAGGTAAGTATAATCCAAACAACAGAGAAGCAAACTTTGGGCTGTTGGACGAAGGGACCCTATACGTGGCAAGGTTTAAAGATAACTTCACCGGGGAGTGGGTCCCAATAGCCACGGTGGAGGGAGGCAGAATAACACCCAATCCGAACCTACCACAAGTATTCAAGAATGATCCAGTGCTCTGCTTTATAAACACCAGAGGTGCAGCGGATGCCCTTGGAGCTACCAAGATGGACAGGCCAGAGGACTTTGAGTGGAACCCAGTCACAAAGAGTGTATTCGTTGCTCTAACTTACAATGAGAGGAGAGGGGCAAGCGGTCAGCCCTCCACCGACAGAGCAAATCCAAGAGGTCCAAACTACATGGGACACATCGTAGAGATCATAGAAGAGGGCAGAAATCCCACTGCAGAAAGGTTTACATGGACTATACCCCTGCTGTGCGGAGACCCCAACTCAACAGATACCAACAAAAAACTTGTAATATACGGCCAAACTGCAACTTCAAATGTGCCAGCAATATCTGCACCTGACAATTTTGCTTTTGACAAAGCAGGAAACCTTTGGATAGCCACAGACGGAAACCCAAGCAGAGACAGACTCCAGAAAAATGACGGAGTATACACCCTAAACATGCAAACTAAAGAGCTAAAGATGTTCCTATCTGGAGTTCCAGGCTGTGAAATATGCGGTCCCGAGTTTTCCGATGATTACAAAACCTTTTTCTGTGCCATACAGCACCCTGGAGAAGGTGCTCAAACAAAATGGCCCTATTTGGGTGATGGTGTGGTGGTCCCAAGACCTTCTGTAGTGCAGGTATGGAGAAAGGATGGCAAAGAAGTTTATCTGTAATTTAGATCCAGGGGAGAGGATGGTGGAATGGGTTAAATAAGTAGGTGCGCAATGGAGAAACAAAAGGATGCGAGATGCTTAACAGATTTTAATGCTCCACATAGCCAGAAATCTAATTAGTATATAAGCCTGACTGGACGAATGCAGACCTTGTTTTTGCGATAGTGGATGAAATTCAGAACATTGCGGGCAACAGCGGAGGTTTTGCATTAATAATACAAATAGGCAGAGAGATGGCAAAGGTTCTAATGTCCTCTTCCAGCAGGGAAGAATGGGAAAAGTTGTTTAAAGAGTCCCTAAGAAACTTTGGCTTTGCGGACGATGAAAACTCCGCACAGATATGCAATTGCATTTTTTACGAAGGACATCTAAAAGAGAAAGGCCCGTTGAACACTCAATTTGTTGGGCTGGCTGGGGTTTTATAGAGGCTTTTATTAAAGAACTTGATAATGAAGTTTATTTATTAGTCCCCACCTACCTGTATGACTATAAACTCAGTCCTCCTATTGGTGAGCCTACCGATAGGGGTAGTATTTTCTGCTATATACTTCTCTTTTCCAAAGCCTGCAACCTCTATCCTCTTTGAGTCTATACCGTGCTTTACGAGGTAGTCTTTAACTGCCATAGCCCTTCTTAGCGCAAGTTTCTCGTTGTACGTTTTACCACCTATGTTATCGGTATATCCTTCAATTCTTATGCTGATTTTTGGATTTTCCTTTAAAGTTCTAACCACTTCGTTTAACAATGGGATATACTCTCTCTTTATGTTAGCTTTATCAAAATCAAAATGAACCCTTGCACGAACCAATAGGGGCTCCTCTACTTTCTCAACCTTTTCCGCGACACCTTCCGGAATATTTGCTAAGGGTTCTTCCTTTGCTTCTGGCACACTGGGGAGTTGTATTTTACCTACGTAACACTCAAGTGATTCTTTCTTTGATATATCTACCTTTTCTTTAGCCATTAAATAGCTGGAAAGATAGCTATTATATAGAGTTTGCAAAAGAGAATCTTTTGGTTTATCTTTTGAAAGTTCATAAACTATAGCCTCGTAATAAGCTTCTGCATAAGCCAGTTCCTTAGGAGCGCAGTTAAACGCTTTATCATCCCTGATTTTCTCAAGCGCCAACAAAAGGCTATTTGGATCTATAACTTGCCTTCCTTGTCCTAGTTTTGCGCTTTCCAATTTATCAAGCACCTGACTTCCCTCTATGGCCTTGGATGCAGAGTTCATACTCTTTATAGCAAATATCTTAGAACCCAACTCTTCCATTTCTGAAGCAAGCAATACAGATATATCTCTATAAGCTCTTGCCTTCTCAAAGTGATAGATAGATTTATCCTTACCCCCAGCCTTATATGCCGTTTCTATGAGCCTTTGGGATTCATTAATACCTTCAGAAACTCTAAAATCTAAGCTATTAGCAACTACCCCAGAACACAAGAGTAAAGTCAGAGCGTTTATTAATATTGTTTTTTTCATAATCCTCCTCCTTATAGTATAATAACTATTATAAACCTGGGTAAAAAAATCTACCTTATATTTTTTCAGCAAGAGCGGCTTTGTCCAATAATTCTCGGAGGCTGGTTTCCCCAGAGCAGGCCAAGGTTCTGTGAAGGGAGCCAATGGAAGGAATCCTAAACAGGGGCTGGGTAAAACCAGTCAAAGTCCTTGGCAAGTTCTGGGGAGTGTGGCTAAGGTTTTGCCGAGAAACCTTTCCCCTCTGAAACCGTTATTGAAGAGCAGGTTAGTTCCCGCTCTGTTTGCTGGGGCGACACTCGGGAATGCCGGGTGAATTGTTAAGCAAAGCCGTAAGAGCTGCGTATTGATGGAAAATAGCTGATGCTTTCCCTATTAAGTCCTTGCCAATGGAAAGGACGGAGGATAGGGTAAGAACTAGGAAGGAGATGGCTCATAGCAAATTAGAAGTTAGTAACTTTTCTTCAATTTTATAGTGTATAGCCTCTAAAATGTGATCCTCTTTTATTTTTTCTTCTCCATCCAGGTCTGCTATTGTCCTTGATACTTTTAAAAGCTTGCTGTAAGACCTCCCACTTAGATGAGTTTTACTCATAACTCTTTCAAGAACTTCTTTTGCGCTCTTGGTTAGCGTGCAGTATTTTTCTATTTCCTTTTCTGTCATGTGGGAATTGAATTTGGTCTTTGAATTTTTAAACCTTTCCTTCTGGATCTGGTAAGCTTTTATAACTCTCTCCCTAACTTCCTTTGAGCTTTCACCAACTTTTGGGTTTATAAGGTCCTGAACTTCAACGGGTTCTACCCATACCTTTAGGTCTATTCTGTCTAAGATGGGTCCGGAGAGTTTGGATTGGTAAGTCCTTATCTGGGAAGGGGAACACGTGCAGGCTTTGTATGGATTGCCGTAGTTGCCGCAGGGACATGGGTTTGTAGCACCTACAAGGATAAAACTAGCTGGAAAGGTTATCCTTCCGCCTACCCTTGACACGGTCACGTACCCATCCTCCATAGGTTGCCTTAGAGATTCTAAAGCTTTTCTGCTGAACTCTACCATTTCGTCCAGAAATAGCACACCTCTGTGAGCTAAGGAAATTTCTCCAGGCATGGGGTTGCTACCACCTCCTATCAGCGCTATTTCTGATGCGGTGTAGTGGGGAGATCTAAATGGTCTTTGAACCATAAGTCCTTCTTTTAATATCCCAGCCACGCTGTATATCTTGCTTACTTCCAATGCCTCTTCCAACGTCAAAGGTGGGAGTATAGTAACTATGCGCTTTGCTAACATGCTTTTGCCCGCTCCAGGTGGTCCTATCAGAAGCAAGTTGTGCATACCTGCGGCGGAAATTTCCAAAGCTCTTTTTGCTTGATACTGTCCTTTTACGTCTGCAAGATCTATGCTGTAGTCAAAAATCTTAGACAGAAGCGTGTTTAAATCAACCTTTTCTGGTTGTATATTCTCTTCCCCTCTCAAAAACCTAATTAACTGCTCCAAAGAGCCCACGCCAAATACATCAACCTCTTGAACTACAGCACCCTCTTTTGCGTTCTCCTTTGGTACGATAAACCTTTTGAAACCCTTCTGCTTTAAAGACAAGACTATGGGAAGTATTCCATTAACAGGATTTACCTTTCCATCAAGGGAAAGCTCTCCAACTATAACGGTGTCTTCGTCATTGTCTATAATACCTGCAAGCTTTAGTATACCAACCGCTATGGGAAGGTCGTAAAGTGTACCTTGCTTTTTTAGGTTAGATGGAGCCAAATTTACCGTAATCCTCTTGGCTGGAAGTTGAAAGCCAATGTTTTTAAGAGCGGACCTAACCCTGTCCTTTGCTTCGTTTATGGCTTTGTCCGGAAGCCCAACTATGTTAAACTGGGGAATGCCAGACGCTAAATCAACTTCCACATCAACAGGAAAGCCATCAATTCCAAGAACTCCCCCACTTTTTATCCTACAAAACATATATCTAAGATTTGCTGGCTATGTATAGCACTAAGTCCCTGAGCCTACAGGAATAACCCCATTCGTTGTCATACCAAGCACCAACATGAACCATGTCTTCTATAACTTGAGTTAGCCCAGCATCGAATATAGAAGAGTGCTCGTTCCCCACTATGTCTTGGGAAACTATGGGATCTTCTGTGTATTGAAGAATACCTTTTAGTTCTTTTTCTGAAGCTTTCTTGAAAGCTTCGTTTACTTCTTGCACGCTGGCGGGCGGTCTTTCTACTATTACGGTTAAATCTACAAGGGAGCCATCGGCTACTGGGACCCTTCTTGCGGTGCCATCAATTTTCCCTTTAAGCTCCGGTATAACTTCCCCTATAGCCTTTGCAGCTCCTGTGCTGGTGGGTATTATGTTTATTGCAGCAGCCCTTGCCCTCCTTAGGTCCTTGTGCGGTAAATCCAAAACCCTTTGGTCGTTCGTATAGGCATGAACAGTTACCATATAACCCTTCTTTATTCCAAAGTTTTCGTGAAGGACCTTTACTAAGGGAGCAAGACAGTTGGTGGTGCAGCTGGCGTTAGAGATAATAAAGTGTTTTTGTGGATCGTAATTTTCATGATTGACACCAAGCACTATGGTTACGTCTGGATTCTTGGCTGGCGCGGATATGATAACTCTTTTTACAGTATCCCTTAGGTGAAGCTCTGCCTTTTCCCTTGATGTAAATGCACCGGTTGATTCTATTACAATTTCCGCACCTACCTCTCCCCAAGGTATAAGGCTAGGATCCTTTTCAGAAAAAACTTTTATGCTCTTTCCGTTCACTATAAGCTCTCCATCTTCTGCTTCAACTGTGCCATCAAATACGCCATGGACCGAATCGTATTTAAGAAGGTAAGCAAGAGTTTTCGTGTCAGTCAAATCGTTGATGGCTACTACTTCAATATTGTCCTTTTGTAAGCAAGCCCTTAAAAAGGACCTTCCTATCCTACCAAACCCGTTTATAGCAACTTTTACCATAAGGTAATATTATAAACTTTATTGGTTAGCTTCCGAAATAACAAGCTTTATCTCGTGTAAAAGCGAGGCAGGCGTCTTTATTGGATAGTGAAGTCTTTCTACTATTTCCTCCGCTGCATGATCTTTTATTTTTAGACCTTTCAACCTTTCCTTGAGTACAGAGCTTTCTTGGATTGGATACTTCACACCTTTTAGATGTTTTAGCACCGCGTAAGCCCATGGCACTTCAAGGGCTTTACATACCTCCTCCGCAACTATATTGCAAAAGCTTATAAAGACCTCTGATTCTTGTCCCTCTGTGATTAACTTGTAGGCAAGTTTTGCCACTCCACCTGCGGTATGCACTCTTAATTCCTTTGCCTCCTCTTTTGTTAGCTCCTCCAACTTCTTTATTTTTTCCAAAGCAACCGTTGGATCCGCCCTTAGTATACCTCTTACAGTGTTCTTCGTAAGGCCAACCATTTGAGCTATCTCTTCATCTGTTTTCAAATACTCGTTTTTTAGCACTACTACAAAAGCTGCCCTTGCCATACTTGGAAGCCAAGTTAGCGTTTTATACTCCGCCAGCCTTGATAGCCCACCTAGTAGATCGATGGCTTTGAAAAACACCCTGGCGGTCAAGTTTTCCAGGTTCCTCACGTCTACTTGTTGCTCTGGGACACCAGTAATTTCAATGACCATAGTTTAACCTCCTATGGGTTCTTTTATTTTTATCAATCCGGTTTCGGTAATCTCTAAGAAGTGGGTTTTTGTGTCATGTCCAGACATTCTACAACCATCTATCCTAAAAAGTCTAACTATGTCTCCCAAAGGTTTTTTGTAAAGCTTTGCCTTAAAGGAAGAGTCTATAAGTTCTTTAGCCACCACCATAGTGCCATCTACTATATGACTTACTGCATATCCTCCCGCCGCCTCTGCGGTAAGCTCCTCATGCCCACTCCTCTTCTGAGATACAAATATAGCTGTCTGATACCATTTTTTCATAAAGTTGTATAATCTTCTTACCACAGCCCTAGCCATCATTTCCTTATTTTCAAAGAGACCTGTCACCGAGTCTATTATGGTAAATTTGACCTTGTAATTTTTTATCACGTAAGCTAAAGTGTCCAGAAGATCAGGTATGTTTTCTCTTAATTTTGTAGAAGACGCAGCATCTATTAGAATTATGTTGTCTTGGAACTGGTCAAAATTTAAGCCCATAGCAATAGCTCTTAATTTCAAAGAAGCTACTACGAAATTGGCAGGAGATTCAACGGTTATAAAGGCAACTTTATCCCCTTTACTAGCTCTGTACACCGTAAATTGCTCCGCCATTAGTGATTTTCCAGTGTCTGCAACTCCAGTCAAGTTTAAAACTGAGTATGCAGGAATGCCTTTTAGTGATTCTTTTACCAACTTTCCATTTCTGTCCCTTACTATAAAAAATAGATTGTCTAAACCCTCAATGCCTGTTTCCACACCGTATATTTCTGGAGCCTCTTTTAAGGCTCGGGAACCTGTGTAGATCACCGATAGGTCAGGACCCTGTTCTACCTCCGATTTTTCGGATTCCCCAACTCTCTCCTGGAACTCTCCGTACATTTTATACCCCTTTTGTAATAATATAAACCACAAGGGAGATTTAGAGTACTTTGCAGTGTTGGTAAAACATGAAATAGGAGAGCTGAAAAGGATCAAAAGAGAGCTTAAGTTGGTAGATTTCGTTCCAGCGGTAGAGAACTTTTCAATAGCCGTTCAATCTTAATCATCTTCTGGGACAAATTTATTTTAGCTTTTCTACTGTTCTTTGATTTTCTACTCAAACCGTGTTATGTTTATCTATGTGGATAGGAGTTAAAGAATGAAAGAACAAATTCTTAGCTATGAACTAACTCTTCCACAGAGAATTTATCCCCACCTTGACGGGCTTTCTTCTGTCTTTAAAAATATAGCATTCCGCCTGACAAAACCCAAAGCCCAGAGGGCAGAGGGTATTCCAGGCAGGCTTCCGTCCCGTCTGGTGCAGGTGGAATGGAAAGCTCTTTTAAGTTTTATTTCTTTCTCAAAACTTCTTGCTTGGCTCCGAATAGTTGAAACTTCTCAACTCAAACTCAAGAAACTACTCAAATGGGTAGGTTCGGATAAGATAGACTGAGGAAAAATGGGACGGATATTACAAATTCCTCATTTCTCACCCAACGTGTAACGTGTATAATAATATATCCTTTCTATGATTCTTTACGAGCTTTACAAAGGCAAAGATTACAAGATAGTTCCCACATTGGACAGAATTCAAAAGGCGGTAGATTATCTTGGACTGAAAAACCTCTGCTATACACCCATCCTTGTAGGTGGTACAAACGGCAAAGGTTCTACTTGCGCCTTTTCAGAAAGCATTCTGAGACGTCACGGTTACAAAACAGGCTGGTTTGTATCGCCACACCTGTTTGACGAAAAGGAAAGGTGGAGAATAAATGGACAGAAGATTTCTGAAGAAAAACTAAGGTATTATGTAGGTGATTTAAAAGCTGTTTTTGAAAGGTTTGAACTAACTTACTTTGAAGCATGCACGCTCATAGCCCTTAAGTTTTTTCAAGACGAAGAGGTAGATTTTGCGGTTTTTGAAGTTGGTATGGGAGGCAGATGGGACGCAACCAAAGTTTGTAATCCTTCTGCCTGCGCAATAACCAACATCCAAAGAGACCACACCAAATGGCTTGGGAAAACTCCTGAAGAAAGAGCAAGGGAAAAGTTAGGCATATACACCCAAGGCAAACCAATAGTTTTAGGAAGTCCAAGGTATCCCCTTTATCCCTTGGCTTTAGAACTTTGCAGAAAAGAGGACCTTCTGGTAGCTGGGATGGACTTTTTCGCTGAGGGAAAGGTGGAGGGTATGCAAACATGGCTTAAGAAATTTACATCGGACTTTTTTCAAATAAAAGAGACAAAACTTAGCCTTTGGGGAAAGTGGCAGATAGACAACGCAAGCATAGCCATAGCCCTTACAGCTCAGGTTATAAAGTTGAAGGAAGATGCGGTAAGGTTAGCCCTTGAAAGCACCAGATGGGAAGGGAGAATGGAAGTAATCAAAAAAAACCCGCTTTTGGTCTTAGACGGCGCACACAATACAGATGGTGTAAAATTTGTGATAAATCAGCTAAAAGCAAGTGGGATAAAACTTGTGCCCGTCTTTACGGGCTTGAAAGAAAAAGAATGGAGAGATTCTATGAAAATTCTCAGAACCTTTTCAGACAAGATATACCTATTGGAACTAAGCCATTACAGGGGTGAGAGTCTATCTGAGCTGGTAAAGGAAGCAGAAAAGCTGAGGTTCCAAGAAATAATCACCTTAAACTCCCCTGCAGAAGTGCTAAACTTAGAGGAGGATGCTTTAGTCTTAGGTTCTCTTTATCTGTTGGGCGAAGTAAAAGGATGCATAGAAACCAGCAAGAAGTGAAATTTTTTGGATCCTTCAGAGGGAATTTTCCAAAAGATCAGAGAAAGCACGTGGTTTTTGTGGGAAGATCCAACGTAGGAAAGTCTTCTCTAATAAACATGCTGGTTGGTAAAAAAGTAGCTTATGTCAGTAAAGAGCCTGGTAGGACTAGAAGCATAAACTTCTTCCTTTTTGACAAAAATCTTTACTTGGTAGATGTGCCGGGCTATGGATACGCAAAGGTATCTGGAGAAGAAAGAGAAAGATGGAAAGAGATGATTGAAATGTACTTTTCAGAGTGCAAAGATAGAATAGCGCTCGTGTTCTCACTTATTGACAGCAGGCACGGACCCACACCTTTGGATGAGCAGATGCTACGCTTTCTTGAAGGGTATCAATATGTGGTGGTTCTTACAAAATGTGATGACGCTAGCCAAAAGGAGCAGTCTGAAACTATAAAAAAGGTCAGATCTTTAACAAACGCTCCCATAATCCTTACTTCCGCAAAAGAGGGAAAAGGCAGAGAAGAACTTTTAAAAACCATTAAAATGATCAATGGGGAGGTGTAAGTATGGATCTTGAAACTGTAAACTTATACTGGAGGGCATGTTGCTATCTTTCGGCTGGGATGATATACCTTTGGGACAACGTACTTTTAAGGGAACAATTAAAGCCGGAGCACATAAAGAGGAGACTCTTGGGACACTGGGGTGCAAGCCCAGGCATAAGCTTTATTTATGCGCATACCAACAGGGTGATAAAGAAATACAACCTTGACTGCCTGTTTGTGGTGGGACCTGGACATGGCGCACCAGGATACATAGCACCCATCTACCTTCAGTTTAGCTTGGATGAGGAGGGAATAAAAAATCTTTTTAGGGCCTTTTCCTTTCCCGGAGGACTTGGTAGTCACTGCACGCCCGAACTTCCCGGATCTATCCAAGAGGGTGGAGAGCTTGGGTTATGTGCTTTCTCACTCTTACGGTGCTGTCCTGGACAATCCAAACCTACTGGCGGTTGCGGTGGTGGGAGATGAGGAAGCAGAAACGGGACCCCTGGCAACCTCCTGGCACGCCAACAAGTTTATCAATCCACAGAGGGATGGCATAGTCCTTCCGGTGCTTTTGCTCAACGGCTACAAGATAAACAATCCAACTTTGCTATCAAGGATAGAAGAGGAAGAACTTCTGAGCCTAAGGTAGTGGTTGCAGAGGAAGTTATGCAAGCCCATCAGAACATGGCGGAAATCATGGATTGGGCTGTAGAGAGGATTTTGGAGATTAAAAATACTAAGCCTTTAACCAGACCCTACTATCCCATGATAGTACTAAAAACCCCTAAGGGCTGGACGGCGCCCAAAAAGGTTGGGAAGCATTATATAGAGGGATACTGGAGAGCTCATCAGGTCCCACTCTCAGACGCCCGAACTAACCCAGACCATCTGAGGGTGCTGGAAGAGTGGCTAAAAAGCTACAAACCGGAGGAACTCTTTGACGAGAAGGGAAAACCGATAGATAAGATCTTAGAGAACGTGCCAGAGAAAAGGATGGGGGAAAGTCCCTACGCCAACGGAGGACTGCTCAGAGTTCCTCTAAAGCTTCCACCCATTGAATGCTTTGGAGTGGATCCAACGCAGAAGGTTGAAAATACGAAACCCTTGGGGGCTTTTCTGAAAGAGGTAATAAGGTTAAATCCAAACAACTTTAGGGTCTTTGGACCAGACGAAACTCATTCCAACAGACTTTACGACGTCTTTGAGTTTGGAAAGGCTTGGATGGCAAAAACCTTGCCGGAGGACGAAGACGAAGGATACCTCAGCCCCTTTGGAAGGACCATAGAAATGCTATCCGA
>NZ_DAIQAX010000006.1:35546-36975 GCF_036781485.1 Thermocrinis sp. | reverse complement strand
TCCTCTATGGTAAATCAGTTTGGAAAGTGGCTAGACATATCCTCCGATGTTCCCTGGAGAATGCCCATATCGTCTCTTAATCTTCTTTTGACCTCTGTGGTTTGGAGACAGGATCACAACGGCTTTACTCACCAAGACCCAGGCTTTATTAATGCAATAGTAGACAAGTGGCCAAACGTGGTTAGGGTTTATTTCCCACCCGATGCCAACAGTTTATTGTGTATAGTGTGGCAATGTTTGCAGAGCACAAACAGGATAAACATAATAGTGTGCGACAAACAAAAACATCCCCAATACCTTACCATAGAAGAAGCTATGAAGCACGTCAGTAAGGGTTTGGGTATTTGGGACTTTGCAAGCAACCTTCCGGAAAAAGAACCGGAGGTAGTGGTGGCAAGTTGCGGGGATATTCCAACCAAGGAGGCAATTCAAGCGGTAAAAATACTAAAAGAACACTTCCCGGACCTTCCCATAAGGTTCGTAAACGTGGTAAATCTTTTCTGTCTTGCACCCAATCAGGAACATCCAGACGGCCTAACAGACAGAGAATTTGATGCTTACTTTACCAAAGACAAGCCCATAATATTTAACTTTCATGGCTATCCGTGGCTTATACACAGGCTCACTTACCGTAGAACCAACCACAAGAACCTCCACGTCAGAGGATACAGAGAAAACAGAAAGATAGGCATAGACGTAAATTATCTGACTCCCTTTTTGAAAGGCAGAGGCGGGATCACCACGCCTTTACAGCTGGCAATTCTCAATCAGATAGACCGATTTAGCATAGCAATAGACGTAGTGCAAAGGGTAGATAAGCTAAAAGACAAAGATGGTATGGACCTTGACTCTCCACTTAAGATAGATGAGCAGACCATAAATATCTTAGAAGAGCTTTTGTACCTGAGCCCACTTCATAACTACCTTTCTCTGAAGGCAATAAAGTTTTTCAGAGAACACTTTGCCGAACTGCCTCAGTATGCAGTTTTTGACACAAGCTTTTTTAAAACTCTTCCAGACCACTCAAGGATCTATGCCATACCTTACCAATTCTACAAATCCGGTATAAAGAGGTATGGCTTTCACGGCATATCTTACTCTTACCTTTTGAGAAAGTCTGCGGAGCTTTTGGGAAAGCCCGTTGAGGAAGTGAACGCCATAATACTACATTTGGGAAGTGGTGCGAGCGTATGCGCCATCAAAGAGGGAAAACCCATAGATACCTCAATGGGAATGACGCCTTTGGAAGGTTTGATAATGAATACAAGATCGGGAAACTTAGACCCGGGCATCATCCTACACCTTTTAAGAATGGGCTTAAACGTGGAAGAATTGGAGGATTTGCTTTACAGAAAGTCCGGCATCAAAGGGCTAACCGGTGGCAAAGAAATAAAAGACTTGGGGGAAGAAGATTTAGCTTTTAAACTTT
>NZ_DAIQAX010000006.1:0-35446 GCF_036781485.1 Thermocrinis sp. | reverse complement strand
ACCGGTGGCAAAGAAATAAAAGACTTGGGGGAAGAAGATTTAGCTTTTAAACTTTACGTTTACCGAATTAAGAAATACATAGGTGCTTACTTTGCCATTCTTCCAAATTTGGAGTTGATAGTATTTTCTGGCGGTGTGGGTGAGAAAAATCCAAAAGTCAGAGAATCAGTATGTAAAGGATTGGAACACGTGGGTATAATCATAGACGAAGAAAAAAACAAAAGGGCTGTTTCTCCATCTTTTGTTGAAAAGGAAGTTAGCAAAGTAAAAATTTTAGTCTTAGAAACGGATGAAGAGCTTGAAATATTCCAAAAAGTGATAAAATAGAAAGTTAAACAATTATAAGGAGGTATAGAATGGCTAAAAAAGGGAGAAAAAAGGGCGGTCCGAGATACAGAAGGGTCTCTTTATCCTTACCTAAGCGATTATACTATGTTTTAAACGGCATTGCAATGGGAGACGAGAAAAAGTTGAATAGACTGATAAAGGGAATACTGGAGGATAAGCTCATGGAATCCACGGTGGCAGAGCTTGAGTTATACTTAGGAAGGGGTGAGGAGATGGAGGAAGAAGAGGAGGAAGTTCAAGAAGAGAAAAAAGAATGATCTCTAAAAGAATAAAAGAACTTTCTCCTTACAAAACGGAGACCACTCCTTGCAAAGTAAAACTATCCTCCAACGAGCTTCCTATAAGGTTTCCAGAGGATGTTAAAAGAAGGATAGGGGAGGTGGTCTCCTCCATATCCTTCAATCGCTATCCTGATCCGCAGGCCACCGAGCTAAAAGAGATAATAGCTTTTAGGTTCGGTGTATCTCCGGAAAACATAGTTTTGGGCAACGGCTCAGATGAGCTTATACAGTACCTCTCCATGTCCGTTGAGGAGTTTAACAGAGGTGTGATATATCCTATACCAACCTTTCCTATGTATGGTATATGCGCCAGCGTCTTGGGAAGGAAAAAGGTAGAAGTTCCCCTTCAGGAGGACTTTGATATAAACCTTGAGGAGTTTATTAGAAAGATAAGAGAGGAAGAGCCTGCTATAGCCTTCTTTTCTTATCCTAACAATCCCACAGGGAATAGCTTTAGCGAGGAAAAGATAAGAAAAATAAGAGAGGAGGGAGTTTTTACTGTGTTGGACGAGGCATACTATCATTTTTCAGGAAAGACCTTTCTTAAAGAGGCACTGAGCAAAGAGAATACAGTAGTTCTCAGAACCCTTTCAAAGATAGGGCTTGCGGGGCTTAGAGTAGGTGTGTTGATCGCAAAAGAGGAGATAGCAAGGGAGATAAACAAGGTAAGACTGCCTTTTAACATCACCTATCCCTCTCAGGCTATAGCCAAAGTTATGCTTGAGGAGTTTTACTTTTTGATCGAAGAGCATGTCAGTATGGTGGTTAGGGAAAGGGAGAGGGTTATGAAAGAGCTAAGCAAGCTGGAAGGCGTTAAGGTCTATCCTTCTGACGCTAACTTCTTTCTTTTTAGCACGCCTTATCCTGCAGACTTGGTCCATAAAGAGCTCATAAAAGAGGGAGTTTTGGTAAGGGATGTGTCCTACCTTCCCGGGCTAAAGGGTTGTATGAGGGTAAGCTTGGGCTTTCCTGAAGAGAACGACCTCTTTTTAGAGGCATTGGACAAGGTGCTAAAAAGTCTATGCTGATCAGAATAGCTACCTATAACGTAAATTCCATAAAGTCAAGGAAAGAGCTGGTATTTATGTGGCTTGAGAGGACTCCAATTGAAGTGCTTTGCTTTCAAGAAATAAAAACTGAAAATCACAATTTTCCTTCTTTGGACTTTGTTTCTCTTGGCTATAAGTGCTTTGTGCATGGGCAGAAGACTTACAACGGAGTAGCCATATGCTCCAAATTTGACCTAAAGGACACTTTCAAAGGTATAGATAATCCTAAATTTGACAGAGAAAGCAGAGTTATAGGCGGTAGGTTTGAGAATGTGTGGCTCATAAACGCTTACTTTCCTCATGGAGAAGAGAGAGGGAAAGAAAAGTTTTACTACAAGTTGGAGTTTTACCAAGCGTTTTATGAGTTTTTAGACAAGAACTTCAAACCTACGGATAAGATTATATTAGCTGGAGACATGAACGTAGCTTTAGAGGACATAGACGTGTATGATCCGGAGATTTTGAAAGACACCATAGGCACCATGCAGGAGGAAAGGCAGGCTCTGAGCAGGATATTAGATTGGGGCTTTGTGGATGCTTTTAGGTTTTTGTATCCAGACAAAGTTCAGTTTACCTGGTGGGACTACATAGGAGGGGCTGTTTGGAAAAACCAGGGCATGAGAATTGATTACGTGCTTATAACTAAGCCACTGCTTAAAAGCCTAAGGGATGTGTTTGTGGATACTTGGCCAAGAAGGAGAAAAGAACCCAAACCATCTGACCATGCACCTGTTATTGGAGTTTTTGAGCTGTGAGGGGTGTAATCTTTGCCATACTCGCCAGCTTGGTATGGGGCTTAGCTCCAGTCTTTTTCAAAATAGGTCTAAGGTCAGAGGTGAATAATCTCTTAGCTTTGATGGTGCATAACCTTTCTGCCTTTCTCCTGGCTTTTGTCCTGTACGTGCTGATTGATGGTTCCTTTCGCATAGGTCTTAGGGAGCTAACCTTTTTGGCTATGGGTGGGATCCTATCTGGCTTTTTAGGTCTTTTTTTCTTTTTTGAAGCGGTAAGACACGGTAATGTTTCCATAGTATCTCCCATAGCATCCACTTCACCTTTGTGGGGCGTTCTTTTTGCCTTCTTGATATTGGGAGAAGGGATAAGCTTTCAAAAACTACTTGGAGCCATACTTATCGTGTCTGGCATAGTTTTGCTAACTCTCTCAAGATCATGAAAAACCTTCCGTTAGCCTTACTGGCTGGAGTTTTTCTTTACCTTCCCTTTTCCAAACTAAACCTGTGGTTCTTGATCTTCCCAGCTATCTTTCTGTTTTTCAAAAACCGATCTGTGCTCTTTTGGACCATCGGAGGCTACGCCTTTGTTTTTTTATCCCTCAGATGTGCCAACATATCCAGCATAGAATTTGGAGGTTTAAACCCTGCTTTGTCTTATTCCATATTCTCTGTTTTTGCCTTTGTCTTTGCCATACTTCAGTTTTCTATACCAGCTTTTGTTTCTAAGGTTTTTCTTAAGAACCATCCGCTTGCCCATGGGCTTATATACACTGTTGTTGAGTGGATAAGGTCCCACTTTCCCTTTGGGGGCTTTCCGTGGCTACTTTTAGGGGAAGTGATCTCCCAAGTGCCGATCTTTAAGTACTCACTGTACTTTATTAGTATCCCCACTTACACCTTTCTTTGCTGGCTTTTTGTCCATTTGATACTTCAAAAAAGGTTCCTTTTAGCTTCTTTGAAGGTAGCCTTACTGCTCCTTTTGAGCCTTATATCTTACAGGATAGAACCAAATACCTTGGAGGGGGTGAGGTTAGCTCTTGTTCAAACTGCAGTGCCCCAAGAAGATAAGCTAAGCAGAGAAGCCTTTAGCAAACACTCGGAGCAGATAATAAAAATGATAGAAAAGTCTATAGAAAAAAAACCAGACCTGATAATCCTTCCAGAGTCTGCCTTTCATTTTTTCTTTTCCGAAGAGGAAACAGAAACTCTATACAGGCTTAGCCTTCAGGCTCCCATACTGGTAGGTCTGATAGACATAAGAGAAAACCTAAGACCTTACAACTCTGCTTATCTTTTCGCTGAAGGAAAACTGGTTGATTACTACGACAAGGTAAAACTGATGCCCATAGGGGAATTTATACCAAAGCCCTTTGAATTCTTAAAGGACATTTTCCAATCCATAGGGGGTATTGATTACAACCCAGGGCAAAGGGTAAAAATTATAAAGTATAAAGAGTTCAACATTGCAGTTCCAATATGTTTTGAAATAGCCCACTACAGCTTTATGGAAAAATTGGCCAAGGATGCTAACATAATCGTGGTGATTACAAACGACGGATGGTTCAAGGATAGCGACTGCACCTTTCAGCATTTTAGGTATGCCCAGTGGGCAGCTTTAAGGTTTAAAAAGTTCGTAGTGTGGGTAAATAACTCGGGAGATACTGCGGTTATTGATCCCTACGGAAGAGTGGTTGAAAGGCTGGGATACATGGAAAGGAGAGTACTTTTTACCACCCTAAAACTTCGGTAGGCTTATAATCTAAATTAACCATGTATGTGCCTTTTGCGAGGAAGTATAGACCAAAGAAGTTTTCTGAATTGGTGGGACAGGATGTTGCCAGCAAAGTTTTACTGAATGCTGTAAGGCTCAACAAAGTGGCCCACGCTTACATTTTTGCCGGTCCAAGAGGAACCGGGAAAACCACCACCGCAAGGATTTTAACAAGGGCTATAAACTGTCTTAAACCAGTAGATGGAGAGCCTTGTGGAGAGTGTGAAAATTGCGTAGCCATAGAAAGAGGAGCTTTTCCAGATCTTATAGAGATTGACGCCGCCTCCAACAGAGGAATAGACGATATAAGGAACCTTAGAGATGCGGTTTCTTATACTCCCATAAAAGGCAAGTATAAGGTGTATATACTGGACGAGGCCCATATGCTAACTAAAGAGGCTTTCAACGCTCTTTTAAAAACCCTTGAAGAACCCCCACCAAGAACTCTGTTTATTCTTTGCACCACAGAATACGAAAAAATAATTCCCACTATCCTTTCCCGTTGCCAGCGCATAATCTTCAGCAAGCTAAAGGAAGAGGACATAGTTAATTATCTAAAGTTTATATGCGAGAAGGAAAATCTACAATGTGAAGAGAGGGCCCTTTTTACAATAGCTCGCGTAAGCGACGGGGGGATGAGAGATGCAGTATCCTTGCTTGATCAAGCTGCCACCTTTGGGGAGGGAAAGGTAAATGAACAAATCATTGAAGAATTCTTGGGCATTCTCTCCCAGGAAAAGGTTAGAGAATTTATAAAACTCCTGCTTTCTGGAGATACAGACAATGCGTTAGGATTTTTGAGAGACATAAGGGACAAGGGCTATAACCTGTCCATATTCTGGGACTCTGTAGAAGAGGAGGTTAGAGATCTAATACTCTATAAAAGTTTGAAAGAGCCAGAAAAGGTGATGCAAGTGGAACCTTTTCACAGAGAAACACCTATCAGCTTAAACGCTCTGTTGTATCTGGAAAAATTAATAAACACAGCACGGATAGAATCCAGAACGATGGACCTTTTCAGAGCATGCGAGATAGCAATCATAAGAAGTTCAATAATAAAAAATATTCTACCCATAGAAGAGCTTATCAGAGTACTAAGAGAGGGGGAAAAGATTGCAGATAAGCCTCAGGAAGTGCAAATAGCTCAGGAAACACAAACAGAAAGTCAAAAGGAAACTCTTTGGCAAATACTTCAAAACAACTTAAAAAAGATAGATTTTGAAATGCTAAGAAGATTGCCTTGGGAAGAGAAGGAAGGAAAGATATTCATAAAAGTGGGTAAAAAAGAGATTAAAAGCTTGGAGATTGATAAGTTGAAGGCTAAATTTCCTTTCCTTGAGTTTTTAGTAGAAGAGGAGGAGAAAAAGGAAGAGCTGCCTGAAAGTGTAAAAACCATAAAGACCCTTTTCAATGCCAAGATAATCAGCTATGAAAGAGATAAAGGCAAGGATAATCCTTCTTAGGGTCCCTGTATCAAAAATAGGTCTATTCACGGCGTTGATGGACGGCTCTGGCAGGAATGCTATAGTTAGGACAAGGGAGAAAAAGGGGGATCATGTTTATCTTATTGCCACTCCTCACACTTATGAGAGAACCTTAGAAGTTTTGGAGAACATAAAAAAACATCTGCCGGAGCTGGAAGTTTTGGGGGAGGTAGAAAGTGAAGAGCTGGACATTGGATAGATCTTACAGGTTCATATTTTTGATGGGTCTGGTTAGCCTATTTTCCGACTTTACCTACGAAGGTGGAAGAAGTATCCTTGGTCCATACTTAGCCGTGCTTTCTGCCTCTCCCCTTTTGATAGGATTCTTTTCAGGGTTTGCAGAATTTACCGGATATGTTATGCGATTAGTTTCTGGTTATCTCTCGGATATCTTGGGAAAACCTTGGCTGTTCATCTATATTGGATATACGCTCAACCTCCTCTCCGTACCTGCCATGGCCTTGGCTCCAAGCTGGCACTACGTAGGAGCTTTGATGGTTTTAGAAAGGATTGGAAAAGCGCTTAGAACACCATCAAGGGATGCGGTGCTTTCTCAAGCCACAGGAAGGGTAGGACACGGAAAGGGCTTTGGGTTGCACGAGTTCATAGACCAGTTGGGCGCGCTGACGGGTCCCCTATTTGTAGCGAGCATCTTATACCTAACAGACAGCTACAGGCTTGCCTTTATAAGCCTTAGCACAACTGCTTTGTTGGCACTTATTACGCTGGCGCTTTCAAAAAGATATCACGTAGGGGAAGAGAGTATCAGAAATTTAGCTGATGTTGAAGAGGATTTTAAACCAGGATTTATCCAATACCTTCTCTTCTCTTTCCTCTTAGGGGTTTCCTTTGTTCCTTTTAGCTTAGTTGCTTACCACGCAAAAATTGAACTGGAATTTCAGGACTGGGAAATTCCGCTCATGTTTGGTTTGGCTATGTTGGTAGACGGTGTGTTTGCCCTTCTTTTTGGCTACCTCTTTGACCGACTTGGCTTTAAGGCTCTGACCTTAGGTGTGCTCTTTACACTCACCTATCCTTACTTTGTGTTTTCAGAAAGCAGGGGACTTTTTATACTTGGCATCCTACTCTGGGGTGCCCAACTGGGTATGCAGGAATCCATCGTGCGGTCCGCTGTAGCTAAACTCTCTCCCCTGTCAAGCAGAGGAAAGGCTTATGGACTCTTTCACTTCTTTTTCGGTATTTCTGTTTTCCTTGGTGGCACACTTTTTGGCTATTTTTACCAGACCAAGCCTGAGCTTTTAATACTTTTTTCCATAACAGCCCAGCTTTTTTCTCTTGTGTTTTTGATAAGAGTTCAACCTACCAAAAGGTAATAAACAACCGCCTTTCGCACGTATAACCCATTCTGAACTTGCTTTAAAACTAGAGATTTATCACCGTAAACTAGCTCCCCATCAATGTCCACATAAACATTTACAGGTCCAGGATGCATAAAGTATCCCTTAAGCTTTCTGTATCTTTCCTTAGTTAAACCGAACTGTAAAAAGTAAGCTTCCTTTGAGCTTATGTAATTTTCTTTAAATCGCTCTTCCTGTAATCTCAGATAAACCACTAAATCCGCCCATTCTATACCCTCATCCACAGAGTCAAAAACCCTTACCTCCCCAAAGGGTGAAAGATCGGAAGGAATAAGTGTGGCAGGCCCACAAACGCCCAATTGAGCTCCAAACATTCTAAAAAGCTCTCCAGAGGACCTAAATACCCTACTGTGAAGTATATCTCCTACAAAGAGGATTTTTAAGTTCTCCAGAGAAGGATAGTGTTCCATAGCGGTAAATAAGTCTATAAGACCTTGCGTTGGATGTTGGTGTGTTCCGTCTCCAGCGTTTATAAGACTTATATTTTCAACAAGATAGGACTCATAAGGATATAGCACAAAGGGAACTCTGAATACCACAAGCCTAAAACCCAAAGCGGAAAAGTTTTTTATAGTATCCCCAAAGCTTTCGCCTTTTTCCATTGAAGATTCTCCCCTTCCAATGTAGTAGGTTTCCATGCCTAAATTCCTAAGGGCTATCTCAAAAGAAAGTCTGGTGCGAGTTGAGCTCTCTAAGAACAACAAAGCGGACCTTCCGTCCAATTTCTCTTTTCTGCCTCTTTTGAATTCGTTGAAAAGACTCTGAAGATACTTTATTTCTTCTACCCTCAGATCTTTGACTGTTATTAGGTGTTTCACTTGCATTTTCCTTTAAGACTTTTTATATTTTAAAGCATAGCTAAGCGTAGTATGGAAAAAGTAGAAGAGATACTGGACTTGGGCAGTTTTGACGAGAAGTTCTATGCTATAGTAGGAAGGGGGGACGAAAACCTAAAACTTTTCTCTCAACTTTTTGGAGTAAAGGTCTTAGCCAGAGGCACGGAGATTTTAGTGAGGGGAGAAGGGGAAAAGGTTATTAAATTCAGCAACTTTATAAGAGAAATCATGAAAGAGTTTGCTAAAGGTCCTCTCAGCAGTGCAGAGGTAAGGGATAGAGCAAAAGCCTTTGTAAAAGGCTCTTCAGAGAGCATAACTACGGATTCAGAAGAGGTTATACTCGTTACCCACAGGAAAAAAGCTATAGTCCCAAAGACAGAAAATCAAAAAAGGTATGTTAAAGCCATCAGAGAAAATGACGTAGTCTTTGGAATAGGTCCAGCAGGCACTGGAAAGACCTATCTGGCAATGGCAATGGCGTTGGCGCACCTGAAGGAGAACAAAGTAAATAAGATAATACTAACCAGACCAGCAGTAGAGGCAGGGGAGAAGTTAGGTTATCTGCCTGGCACCATAGCGGAAAAGGTAGATCCTTACCTGAGACCTTTGTATGACGCCCTATACGATATGGTGGACTACGACAAAGCTGTATACATGCTGGAGAGAAACATCATAGAGATTGCTCCCTTAGCTTTTATGAGAGGGCGAACCCTCAACGATGCCTTTATTATCTTGGATGAGGCCCAAAACTCCACAAGAGACCAGATGAAGATGTTTTTGACCCGAATTGGATTCGGTTCAAAGGTGGTGATTACTGGAGATATAACCCAGATAGACCTACCAAAAAAAGAAGAATCTGGATTGATTGAAGCTGTGAAGGTGCTTCAAAACATTGAGGGAATTAATTTTGTAAAGTTCGGTCAGGAGGACGTGGTAAGACACCCAGTGGTTGCAAGGATAATAAGGGCTTACGAAGATTATGAAAAAAAACAGAGTGTTGGTAAAGAAAAAAGTAAGAGGTCTAAAAGCCAATTATCTGAGTAGCTTAGCCCACAAAATACTGGATGCAGTAGGTTTAGAAAGGACAGAGCTTAGCATACTTATAACTTCGGACGAAGAGATAAAAGAGTTAAACAAGCTATACAGGAATAAGGATAGGCCCACAGATGTGCTATCCTTCCCTATGGGAGAAGAGATAGGAGGATGGAAGCTGTTAGGTGATGTGGTTATATCCATTGATACCGCAAGGGCCCAAGCCAAAGAACTGGGCATAAGCCTTGAGGAAGAAGTAAAAAGGCTTTTAATACACGGTATCGTTCATTTGCTTGGATATGACCACGAGCTAGGCGAGGAAGAGGAGAGAAGATTTAAGGATATGGAAGAGTATATTCAATCAAAAATAGAGCCACCTGTCAGTAGATGACCGAGAAGTCCTGTCATGTTCAAGTAAACTCTATCAAACTCTAAGATCCAAAAGTCTCCTTCTTTTTTTAAACTCCGCTCAATGACCTGTATATGGGAGGAGGCGTGTTTTATGTTTTCAATAAAAAGAAGGGCATTTTCCCTGGTCTTAAACCTACACCTAAAGGTTCTGTAAACTTTATTTTCCCTCTTGTATAGCTCAACAGCCTTTAAAAGGCCTTCTAAGAAGGCTTTACCCACACTCAAAAAAAGCTCTTGATCTGCACTTATGTCTTCCTCCTCCATAAATAGAGCTAGTCTGAGTAGCCTGTTGGTAAAGTAATCTGGAGGTAAGCCCAGAAGGTTAATAGATGTTATCTCTATGTCTTTCAGGCTTGAATATAAGGTTACATACTTTACCCTTTTGTTCCTTTCGGAATCCTCCTTAAAAACCACACCTTCTCTTCCCTCATCATTTAAACGTTTTAGCAGTTTTTTAATATCTTCCACATCATCCGGTGTAAATCGTCCAAATCTTTCAACAGATGGAAGTTTGTATTTTTCTATAAGCCTCTCTTTCTCCAAGTAAGGGAGAAACTCCCTAGAGTTCTTTTTCATTATGTCAAACACGAAAATTTTTATATCTTCTGTAATGTAAGGTGGATGTTCATCCACATATGGGTTTTCCGGACCAGCTACTTCTGCACACAGTATTAGGTCAGGATTGTCTTCAAAAAACTTTGGGTTTATAAATTCCAATACCCTCTCTGTAGTAAAAGGACATACGTACCCCCCCCTGCTAAGAGCCAAAATCTGGCCTTCCAACAAAAATATCCTTGTATTGTATCCATCTACCTTTTCTTCAACGTAAAAAGCTTGGCTAAACTGTTCTCTAATTCCTGTAGAAAGTTGGAATATTCTACCTATATGAGGATATCCCCAAATTACGTTAGATTTGAATATGGCTGTGCCTCTGGGTATATCATGGAAATCGTCTGTAAATCTTAAATATTCCAAACCTTTGTAGTTTTCACTTTTTACTTTGTTTTTCTTCAGCGCTTCCCTGATAATTTCTGGACGCATTTGCTGTATCATTATTATAAAAAGACTTTCCTGGAACTGTTCTAAAAATCCTGCACTTTATTAAAAACCACCATAAAAGTAAAGAATAAAGCCAGAGGGCTATCATATAGCTATACACTCTCAAGTCTCTTTAACACCAGAACTAAAGAGAAAAGGCCAACAATAACTTATAATCTCATACCATGAAGGCTGTTATATTGGAAAACTTCGGGGATGAGAAAAACCTAAGATTTGTGGAGGACTTTCCAAAGCCGAACATAAAAGAAGACGAGGTATTAGTAAGGGTAAAAGCAGTAGCTCTTAACCATCTGGACATATGGGTTAGGATGGGGGCGTTGGCGGTCAAGCCTGAGCTTCCTCACATTCTTGGCTCAGACGTTAGCGGGGTGGTTGAAGAGGTTGGCAGCTTGGTTAAAAACGTGAAGGTTGGGGACGAGGTTATCGTTGCTCCAGGTCTTTCCTGTGGGCTGTGCTACGAATGCCAGTCTGGAAGGGATAATCTTTGTAAAAACTACGATATCCTCGGCCTCAAAAGTAAGGGAGGATATGCGGAGTTTGTAAAAGTCCCCGCAAGGAATGTAATACCTAAGCCAAAAAATCTTAGCTTTGAAGAGGCATGCAGTTATCCTCTTACTTTTCTCACGGTGTGGAATGCTTTGGTAAGAAAGGCAGACATAAAACCTTACAGCAGGGTTCTTATATGGGCTGGGTCTTCCGGTGTGGGGGTAGCGGGCATACAGATAGCAAAGCTCTTTGGTGCCTTTGTTATAGCTACCGCAGGCAGTGAAGAAAAGGCAAGGAAATGCTTAGAACTTGGTGCAGATGTGGTAATAGATCACTACAAAGAAGATGTGGTTAAAAAAGTAAGGGAGCTCTTTAAAGAAGGGGTGGATGTGGTAATGGATCATGTGGGGGAGAAAACCTTTTGGAAGAGTGTGGAATGTTTGAAAAGGGGTGGAAAGCTTGTATTTTTTGGTACCACAACAGGCTCCAACGCACAGATAGACATAAGGTATCTATTCGTTAGAGAGATTGAGCTTTTGGGCACCTACATGGGACCAAGGGCAGACCTTTTCAAAATCACTGTCCTCTTTGAGAGAGGGCTTTTAAAGCCTGTGGTGGACAGAGTCTTTGAACTGCACCAAGCCCAAGAAGCTCACAGATACTTGGAAAACTCTATGCACTTTGGGAAACTGGTTCTAAGAGTTTCTTAGGAATATCACCAAGCCTGCTGAGCTTTTTCTTGATTATTTCTTGGGAGTACTTCTCCAAATAATATACTATGGTCTCCACCCTTATTTTTACACTGCCTGCAGGTTTGGTCTCGTCAAGCTCTCCGAATTTGAAAAACAGAGTGCCCGAAGATTCTACGATCTTCTGCACTGGAGTAAAGGTTGGCTGGTCCATACCACACTCGTAAGAGGAAAGTCTTATAACTCCGGTTATCCAAGGGAACCTACTTGCAAACTTTGCACCCCAGATTATCTCGTTGGTGTTTGAGCTGTAAGAGGAGGTCCATACGTCCGATATGTCCAAAGATATGCCAAGCCAGTCCAAAAGCCAATCATCTATTGGAAGGTAGTTATACCAAAGAATGGGGTAACCATAAAGTTGAAACTCAGCATCTATTTCGTGTCCTATGCCTGGGTCCATGTGATAGGGCCTTGCAAGAATCAAAAGGGCTGGTCTGTTGTTTACGGCGCACCACTTCATTATCTCAAGGGACTTAGATCTCATGGATTTCTCAAACTCCTCCAAGACTTTAAAGCCTTCCCTTACCGCTTGGATAACCTCACTGTATGTCAAGCCTTCTATTGCTTCCTTCAAAGAATCGTAAAGATACTTTGGTAAAAGCTCAGGTTCAGCAAAGGGTACAAAGGGAGAAACATACTTTATACCTCTTTCCTTAAATTCGTCCCTTTCCTTTAAAAAACCTGCCTTTATGTTTTCTGGAGCCATCATCACCCTGGTGCAACACAGAGTATCTAATACATGACCTTTTAAAAAGGAAGGAAGGGAATAGATCATAGGCACAAAAAGAATGTCTATATCCTTTTGAAGAAGCTCTCCTATATGACCAGCTAAAGCTTTTACAGGAAAACAACTATCCATAGTTATCCTTCCCTTTCCGTAAGTCCTGTATTGTTCCTCTGAAGTGTCTGAGCTAAAGACTACCTTCATTCCCAAGCTTTCAAAGAATCCTACCCAAAATGGAGCAGTCCCCCAAATGTTCAAAAATTTTGGTATTCCTACCTTAATGTACCTTTTGCCTTCTTCTTGGTTTGAAGGCTTCTTTTTTAGCAATCTGGGAAAGGTTAGGAAACTCATTTTGAACCCTCCTTAGCTCCTGCTGTAATACCTTTAGCTCTTGCTCGTCCTCCACCAAGCCTTTTGGGCATGCATTGCTAACTATCAGCCTTAGCCATCCCTTTTCCAACGGAACTTTGCTCCAGCTTCTTCCCTCACCTTCTCCTACATATACATCTATGAACGTCCTTTGGCAGTTCATAGGACACCACCTGCAAACCGTATCCACAGAAGTGGTGGTTTTGTAGGTTAGATTTTCTATGACTTCAAAGCCTCTAAATCTTGTCCTTCCTTTGGCTTCCAAAGCAAGCAAAGCCACGCCAAGGGCTCCCGCCTCTCCTGGATAGGGATGGACCACCACTTCCGCCTCTGGCACCTTGGACTTTATAAAGTCCCTCTGGGCTTTTACAACTGCCAAGTTTTTGTGGGTTCCACCCTGAAGGACAAACTTTTTACCTATCTGGGCCAAGTTGTTTATGTTTCCAGCGTATATCCACACGTTCATTGGAAGGATATGGCACAGTCCCGCAAGGATTTCTTCCGCCTTCCAACCCTTCCTTTGCTGATTTACTATGTCGCTCTGTAGGAAAACTCCACATCCCATGGTAAAGCTCGGTATTGCCTTTGCAGTAAAGGCTAAGGAAGCTATTTCCTGTAGTGGGATTCCGAACCTTTCTGCTACGCCCTGCAAGAAGGCACCGTTTCCAGAGGAACACTGAGAGTTAAGCCTAAAATCCACCACAGACCCATTCCTAAGGATCAAGATTTTTACATCCACACCGCCTACGTCGCATATGCAGTCTGCATCCGGAAAGAACTTCAACGCTCCGGTGGCATGAGCTACAGTTTCCACCACCGCATAGTCCGCACCAAGCACATCCTTTAAAAGGTCCTTTCCATAACCGGTAAGCCCCAGCCCTATAACTTCCACATCCTCCCCAAAGAAATCTTTTATCTGTCTAAATATTCCCTTTGCGTCCTCTATGGGATTGCCTTTACTGAGCTGATAGCAGGAAAATACAGGTTCTCCATCTTCGGAGACACAAATTGCTTTGGCGGTAGTTGAACCAAAATCGCAACCTATTGCTATTCTTTTAACCTTCCTTGGCGTTATAACCTTGTATTGCCCCTCGTATTCTTTTAGAAATTCTTCCAGTTCTTCTTTGGAAGACACCAAACCCTTTCTTCCCTCCTTTAGCTTCTCTTCGTATTGTCCCTCTTCTATCCACCATTTGAGCTTTTCTAAACCTTGGTAGTATCCCCCTTCTTCTTCCATGGCATAAAACACGCATCCAAGGGCAGCATAGTAAAGGGAGTTGTCTGGAACTATGACCAACTGATCTACCTCTTCCTCTGAACAGTCAATAATTTTTCTTTCTTTCCAGATTCTTCTGAGATGGACCTTCCAAGCTTCCTGAAGTCCCTTGAAAAATAGGTTTGGACCTCCCAAAAGGAGCACCTTATACATGGGCGTGTTTGCCTTTGTTAGCTGTGCCAGATTTTG
This sequence comes from Thermocrinis sp., assembly GCF_036781485.1. NCBI lineage: Bacteria > Pseudomonadati > Aquificota > Aquificia > Aquificales > Aquificaceae > Thermocrinis > Thermocrinis sp. The sequence goes on along the minus strand of NZ_DAIQAX010000006.1, from coordinate 21,269 downwards.
ATAGACCACCGCTTCAAAAAGGGATGCCATTATTTCTTCTGCTGGCACTCCAGCCTTTTGTAGAGTATTCACGTCAGCTTCTGCAAATATACCGCACTTAGCACTAACCTTGTGCAGGCTGTAGCCTATGTATCCCATAGAACTGAGTTTTTCTTGTGGAATGCCGAGCTTTCTTGCAGTCTTTTCTATAAAAGTTCCCGTTCCCCCTGCACAAGCATTCTGCATAAACACCTGCTTTATCCTTTTGCCTTCCACCTCCTTGAAGAAGATAGCCTTCATATCCTCCCCGCCTATCTCGCTGACAAATCTGACGTCTGGATGTAGTTTTTCCACCGCCGTGGATACCGCAACCACCTCCTGAACAAACTTGCCACCCACCAAGGGAGTTATAAGCGTAGCACCCGAGCCCGTAAAATAGACCCTGTCCCTGCCAGCTGTCAAACCGTAATCCCTTTCAAGTCTTTGTAAAAACTCCAAAACCTTTTCGGCAGTCTTTGTGTTGTGTCTCTCGTAAGCTTTATCCAATATCTTTCCGTTATCATCTACCAAAACATACTTACAGGTAGTGCTACCTACATCTATACCGACTATCATCTTACCTTCCCCATAAGCTTTGCCACATGATAAACATAGTTGGCAGATGTGCCCACAAACCCATATCTTGGAACCCTGTAGGTAGCCCTTCTTAGCTCTGGATGTTCTGTCTCAAACTCCCTTATCTTTTCAATAGTCAAACCTGTTTTTTCTAAGACCTCTTCAAATTCCTGCTTTGCCCTTCTTTTAGCCTCTGTTAGCACCATTTGACAACGAGAGTATGCATGTACCTCCGAATCGCCCTTTACTTCTATGGGTGCATAAAGCAGGTCTGGATAGTCAGCCAAGACCTTTGCCATAGCTCCAACGGACATAGTATTGGGCAAACAACCGTAAGGAGATAGCTCGCATATCATATGAGCTTGCTTGTGTTTGAATGAATATAAAGCCTTTCCTATGAGCATGTGCCCTTCGCCACCGGTTAATCTGTAGTAAAAGTAAGGTCTTGCCAGCTTCTTTAGCTCCCTTTGGTCTGGCAGTGGATTGGGAATGTAATTTAGAGCTTTTCTAAGCTTGTCGTAGGTTCTTCTGTAAAGCCATGCAAAGAAGGAAATTATAGCTTTCTTTAGATAGTATCTCTTCACAAAAGACTTGGCATCCTCCAGCTTGAAAAGTTCCATATTTATCAGATAATCCATCCAAACCGCCACAGGTGGTGGTATTACTTCTGCTCCTTGTTCCTCTAACCATCTTTTTATGTTATAGTTGCCGTCTCCTTCGTGAGTTTGAAGCCAAAACTCCCCAGTTATCTTTACCCTTGGTTTTGGCTGAAGCCTATCCACTTCTATCTCGCTCCACAGCGCTTTTACTTCCTCAAGGGCATTTACGAAGTAGTCTGTGAATATGTGCCAAAGCAAATTCTTAAGCTTTTTACCTACAATAGGCCTGTTTTTTAGCTTTTCATACAGAAGTTCTACACTTTGATTTAAAACTTGATCTGTTTGTCCCTTCTTAACCTCGTAAGGTCTAACCGCGTATTCCATATCTGTTAGTAAGTCTCCCAAGAACATGGAAAAGACAAGACCAAGGGTAAGTGGCATGCTTATTTCCAAACCCCCACCCTCTACAGACTGCTCGAGCTGTAAAAGGTCCAAAAGAAAGATCCTGAAGTCTTTGAGGTTTAGCCCTTCCAAAACCCTTTCGTAAGATTCGTGATACTGTCCAAACCTACAGGGACCACATGCTCCTATTGTAACAAATATGTAATTGTTCTTAACCGCACCCCTACCTTCTGACTTTTCAATGTTCATGAGCGTTCTTGCCAGGTTTCCTGCTGTAAAAGTGGTAGGACAGCAAGCACCCACGTCTATGTATTCCTTGCCAATATCCAGGTCTATTCTTTCTATGTTCGGAAGAGCTTTTGCCTTGTATCCCATGTTTTCCAAAGCTCCTTCTATGAGCCTTTCGTGCTTAAAGGTGAGCCCACCAAAAAGTATGGTGGTGTGTGCCCTCTCTTCCTTTGTAAAAGGTCTTGGCCTGTAGGCTCTATATTCAAAGGCTAAAGTTTCCATACTATACCCTCCTTTATGGTTTTTTATAAAAATAACATACAGATCCAAACACTTAGGTGAGCTATATCATCGTTTTTTTATATTAATTTAACTGCACAAATAACGATAAATAAAAGGCTTGAATTAACACTAAATGGCTTGTATATATTAAGGTGGGAGGTGAAGCTATGGTAAAAGTTCTGTCCCTTTTAGCTTTATTTGTTTTTGTATTAGTTGCCTATGCCCAGCAAAGCCAAGATCATCACCACAGAATGAGCCCTCAGGTTCATAGATGTATGAAGGTTATGGATGACCCTAAGTATATGGAAGAGATGCTTGAGTATATGCTCCAAAAGAGGGAAGAGGTAAAGAAGATCCTTGAGAAGAATCCTAACATCAGAAAGTACATGGAGGATGCTCTGAAATGAGAAAGTTTTTAACTCTCTTACTAACCCTTTTTTCCCTCGTATTTGCAAAGCAAGAAATAATCGCCTAAGTTAGAAAGGGAGGGCTTTAAGATAAAAAGAGTTAAGGTGTCCAACGAGGAGCTGGATAAGATAAAGAACCAACTGAATGTGCCTTTGAGCCTAAGGTCTTGCCACACTATGGTCTATCAGGGAAGGTTCATAGAGGGTCATGTGCCACCGGAGGGTGTAAGTTTGGTGCTTAAGGACAAAGGCGTAAAGGGTGTGGCTTCCCCTCATGGTGTAAAAAGCGGAAGGGGTGGATACGAGGATAAATACGAGGCAGTTAGATGAGCTGGCATAGAAGAGACCTTTTGAAGCTTATGCTCTTTTCTGGTATTGCCTACTCTGTCCCAGGTTTTTCCGCTTTCAGAAGGCTCGAGGTGGTAGATGCCAGAGAAAAGGATGAGCTTTTGGAATATACGTTAGTTGTAAGAAAGGAACCTGTGGAGGTGGGACAAAGAAGAGGAGTGGGGACTCTGATAAACAGTCTTTTACCTTCACCCCTTCTCAGGTTCAAAGAAGGAAAGGAAGTAGTCATTCATGTGATAAATGAGATGGATGAGCCTACTTCCATCCACTGGCACGGTTTGCTGGTGCCAAATGAGATGGACGGTGTGCCGGGGGTTGTCTTCCCCGGAATACCTTCAAAAAGTAGATTTACTTACAGGTTTCCGATTGTTCAATATGGCACCTACTGGTATCACTCTCACTCTCTAATGCAAGAGCAGTTAGGTATGTATGGTCCGCTTATTCTGGAGCCAAAGGAAGAGGATGTCATAAAAGCAGATAGGGATTACGTGATCATACTTTCCGATTGGACGGACGAGGACCCTCACCGTATCCTCTTAAGCCTAAAAAAATATCCAGGATACTATAACTTCCAAAAGAGAACTTTGTGGGACTTTTTGAGGGAGGCAAAGGAAAGGGGCTTTTATCCAACCCTAAAAGAAAGGCTGATGTGGGCTAAGATGAGGATGGACTCAAGAGACATAGCAGATGTTACTGGCTACACCTACACGTACCTGATGAACGGACAGACCACAGAAGAAAACCCAACCTTTATCTTTAAACCTGGCGAAAAAGTAAGGCTAAGGTTTATAAATGCTTCCGCTGCTACCTATTTTGATGTGAGAATACCCGGTTTAAAAATGACAGTGGTCCAAGCGGATGGTCAAAATGTCTATCCAGTGGATGTGGATGAGTTCCGCATTGCTATAGCAGAGACTTACGACGTCATAGTCCAACCCAAAGAAGAAAAAGCCTATGCTATCTATGCGGAAGCTATGGATAGAAGCGGTTTTGTTATGGGCACCCTTGCCCCAAGGAAAGGTATGAAAGCAGTCCTACCAGCAAGAAGAAAGATCTCAGACCTAACCATGGAAGACATGGGACACAGCCACACGGACCATAGCCATCACCACCATCACCACGAGGGCTATAAGATGATGTTGGACGTGAGTAAAAACCCCTTTGGTGTGGATGCGGACATGGTGGTGAGCAGTCCAATGCCAAAGCTTGACGATCCAGGAGTAGGACTGAGAGATCAAAAGCACAAAGTCCTAACCTACGCAGACCTTGTAAGTGCAGAGGAGTACCCCATTGGAAAACCGGAACGCACCATCGAGATCCATTTAGTGGGAAACATGGAGAGGTTTATCTGGAGGATGTATTCCTATGATGGCAAAAAGCTAAGCTCAAGGTTTGAAGACGTGATACCTTTGAGGTATGGGGAAACTGTAAGGTTTGTGTTCATAAATCACACCATGATGCACCATCCCATACACCTTCATGGCATGTGGATGTATTTGGACAACGGAGGGGATACTTTAAACCCAAGGAAACACACCATAGACGTAAAGCCTGCTGAGGTCGTGGAGGTTATAGTCAAGGCGGATGCCTATGGCAACTGGGCTTTTCATTGCCATATTCTGTATCACATGGATTCGGGAATGTTTAGGGTGGTGAGGGTAAGCTGATGAAAAAACTTCTCTTTGCGATTTTTATACCTATTTTTACCTTTGGGCAGGAGTTCTATCCCATAGAGCCTATGCATCCAATAAGGTATTGGGGCATTTTTTTGAATAAGCTGGAATACAGAGAAAAGAAGAGAAGCTTAAATTTAGACTTCAGTTCCTTTTATGGAGGGGATTATCATAAGCTATGGTTTGTCTTAGAAGCAAAGAGCGACCTAAAAGAGGGGAAATGGGAGTTTGAAAGGGCAGACCTGCTCTTTGGAAGGGCTATATCAAGCTTTTTTGACCTGAGGATAGGTGGAGGGTATGCGGGCAAAGAGGATGAAGGAAGGGCTAAGCTTGTGGTGGACCTGTTTGGTCTGGCTCCATACTGGCTTGAAACCGAGCTTAACCTTAACCTCTCTCACAAAGGAGAGCTCTACGGAAAGCTAAAAGCAGAGTATGACCTTCTTTTAACCCAACGATTGGTGCTCCAGCCGGAAGTAGAAGTTTTAGCAAGCGCCAAAACTATAGAACCCCTTGAAATAGGTAAAGGCATCAGCAAGGTAGGACTTTCTATCAGACTAAGGTATGAAATAAAAAGAGAAATAGCTCCTTATGTGGGCTTTTCTTGGGAAAGAAACTATGGGAAGACAAAGGAATTAAAGGGAAAAGCTGAAGAAAGCACTTTTTTGGTTGGGTTGAAAATGTGGTTTTAGGAGGTTGAAAAATGAAGGTAATTTATAAACTATTGCTGACTATGACCTTAGGTTTGAGCATCGCACTGCCTCATGAAAAAACTCAAACCCAAGAGTTAAAGCCCGAAGAGAGGATTTACTATCCGCCGGTGGTTAAGCTACATCCACCCACCACGCACTTTTCAGTAGCTTTGCCCACAATCCTTCTCTTGGCATCCCTCTATTACGCTTTAACCAAAAGGAGAGAAAAAGATCTCATCATAGCCCTCTCTGTTCTAAGCTTTCTTGCTATACTTAGCTCCGTGATAACCGGCTACATTATCCACGAAAGTATAGAGAACATTCCCATACAGGAGGAGGCGGAAGAAGTCCTTCACAGGCACGAAAGTATTGGATTTGCCTTGTTTGGAATGTCATTGGTAGTGTCCCTGCTTAGCTTTTTGATAAACAAAAGTCTTGTGTTTAGAGTTTTGCACTTGATCCTTTGCTTTGTACTGGTTTTTGGAGTGTTTTATCAAGGTAGTCTTGGGGGGAAATTGGTTTATGAATATTCAGTAGGAGTGCCTGTAAGATAATTTTATTATGATCTTCCAGAAATTATTAGAAGATGTATCCTCTGCAAAAGAATCTGTAAAGATAGTCTCCGCTTGGATTAGGGGGGAGATTCTTGAAGAGATGGTAAATGTAATAAAAAGTGGGGTAAAGTTAGAGGTTATACTCAGAGCTGGCGAAAAAAAGGACCTTGAAATAAGCGATTACAGAGCATTCAAAGCAGTTAGAGATTTTGGCGGTGAGATCTACATAAACCCGAGGTTGCATGCAAAGTTTGTGATAGTGGATGACAAGAAGGCTTACGTAGGTTCTGCCAATCTTACATATACAGGGGTTAGGGAAGGTAACTTAGAAGCGGTAATAAGCTTGGACGAAGAGGCTAAAATAAAGGAGCTTTTGGACCTTTGGGAAGTTGTAAAGAAGGAATCGGTAAAGATAGACAAAAGAGCGATAGCGGTAGTTATAAAGTCTTACTCTTCCACTGAACTGGACGCACTACTATTGGAGGACTTACCCGAGCAAAGCTTCTTAAAGGTAAATACAGAAAAAGGTTTTCTGGTTTGCAAGATAAACCACATAAACAGTTTAGGCATGGAAAACCTTTGGCAGAGCGCAAAAATAGTGCAAAAAGACTGGGTTGTTGCATTGATAAATAGCATGGCAGAGGAGAGTGGAAGGATAAAAGTTGGCAGAGTTCATGTGGTTTGTGAATACGTAAGAACCAAAGAGGAAGAAAAAGAGAGCTCTTTTGGTGTTCCCTTGAAGGTTTTGGACGTGGGGACGCAGTTATTGAAAATGGACGAGGAGGAAGGGCTTTTGGAGCTTATGAGCACCAACATGTCGGGCTATCCTATGGACGTTAAAGTATTTGCAGGAAGGTTGTTTGGAGTTAAAACTCCAGCATACTTAGACCTTACAAAGATTGCCAGTATGCACATGGCAGTTTTAGGCACCACGGGTTCTGGCAAAACCACCTTTGTAGCAAGGCTTTTAAAAAACATAAAAGACCTAAACTACGCACAGGTGTTTGTTATAGACCTGTTTGGAGAATACCATAAAAGGCTGGAAGATGACAATCTGGAATATGTGAAATTTCCCTATACCCTATTTCCCATATGCGTGGATGACGTAAAGGAGCTTTTCAAAAGGTATGGAATTGATCTAAGCGAAAGGTCTGCAGAAGAGAGGAGCTTTTTTGGGAAAGTAAGAAAGTTCTTAAAGCCAGACTTGAGAAAAATAGCGTACAGCGAAAGGTCTTTGGAGGATATGCTGTTGGATGCACCCAAGGACATCAAAGAATACTCCCAAGAGCTTTTGGACCTCCTCTCAAGGGACTTTGGAGAAGAGGCTATAAAAAATCAGAAAGAAGTTTGGCAAAAAGCTATGCAAGCTGTTAGCTCCCAAAAACCTTTAGTTTTGTGTGATCTGAGCGACCTGATTGACCCAGAGTCACGCCTAAATCTTGTAGGACTTATTATGAAAGAGATATTTCTTTCTTCTATGAAGGATGGCAAAAAAAGGCTTGTGGTTCTCGAAGAGGCTCATAACTTTGCACCAGAAAGAGGAGCCATTGACCTGCCCACAGGAAGAGAAAACATAGCCTTGCAAATGACAAAGAGGATAGCCCTTGAAGGGAGAAAGTTTGGGGTTGGGCTTATAGCCATAACCCAAAGACCAGCAAACCTAAACAAATACATACTCTCCCAGATGAACACTCAGGCTATCTTTAGGCTTGTGACCAAAAACGACTTGGATGCGGTGTCTGTGTTTTTTGGAGAAAGGGACTGGGGGCTTTTGAATTTACTGCCTTTGCTGAGACCGGGCACCTTATACCTCAGTGGCTTGGCCGTTCCCTTTGGTATGCTCTTGGAGATTGAGCTTTAAGCCTCCAAGAGTATAGTAACCGGACCGTCGTTTAGGATAAAAACCTCCATGTGAGCACCAAAGATACCCGTCTGAACTGGTACATACTCGGAGAGTTTTTTTACAAAGTATTCGTAGAGTTGCTTTGCCCTCTCGGGCTTTTCTGCCTCTTCAAAACTTGGTCTCCTACCCTTTTGGGTGTTTGCATACAGGGTAAATTGGGACACCACCAGAGCAGAACCCCCCACATCCAAAAGGGAATACTGAAACCTACCAAGCTCGTCTTCAAAAATCCTCAGATGGAGCACCTTTTCCACTAGCTTATTGGCCTTTTCCTCCGTGTCTCCCACCCTAATTCCAAGAAGTATGTTTAAGCCTCTTTCTATCTTACCTACCTCTTTTCCATCTACTACCACCCAAGAAGCTTTTACCCTTTGCACCAATGCACGCATGCTCAAAGCTTGCAAAGAATTGGTATGGTTTCGTAGCTTTGCTCTTCTCCAAGGATCAGCTTTATAAGGTGGCTAAGGTTGGGAGAGTTGTCTGTAAAGAAAAGCCTTAGTGTTCCGTTTCCTTCGTTTTTTGCCAGTTCTTTAACCTTTTGAGCAACCGCATAAGCAGAATCCACAACCTCCACCTCTCCCATAAACTCCTTTATGGTTTCCTTAAGCAGGGGGTAGTGGGTGCAGGCAAGTATGAGGGTGTCTACTTTGCCCTTCAACTCCTCCAGATAATACTCCACTACGCTTTGGGCGATCTTGCCTTTGATTATACCCTCTTCCACCAATGGAACAAAGAGAGGACAAGCTTTGGCTATGGGCTGTGCGCCCCGTTCTTTTAGTAGACTTTGATAGACTGCGCTATGCACGGTGCCCTTTGTGCCTATGACCCCTATTCTCTTATTCTTTGAAACCCTTAGGGCTTGTTCGACACCGGGCTGAACTACCCCCACCACGGGTATGCTTAAACTCTCTTTTAAAGATTCCAAGGCATAGGCGCTGGCGGTGTTGCATGCAACTACCAAAAGCTCTATGCCAAAGGACAGGAGAAAGTCTGCACACTCAAGGCTGTATCTTTGGATGGTTTCCTTAGACTTGCCACCGTAAGGCACTCGGGCGGTGTCCCCCAAGTAAAAAAAATCCACAAAGGGTAGCTCTTCCCTGAGTGCCTTCAAAACAGTTAGCCCGCCTACACCCGAGTCAAAAATGCCAATTTTCATGATTTTTTGGGTAATGTGCGTATATTATAATACTATTGAATAACCTTGTTTAGGAGGTGTTGTCATGAAAAAGGTCCTCATGCTCTTGGTAGTTGGCCTTGCAAGTGTGTCCTTTGCCAACGAGCAACTTGCTAAGCAAAAGGGCTGTATGGCATGTCATGATATGAAGGCAAAGAAAGTAGGCCCATCTTACACAGACATAGCTAAAAAGTATGCCGGCAAAGCAGACGCCGTAGATTACTTGGCTGGCAAGATCAAAAAGGGTGGAGCTGGTGTTTGGGGCTCTGTGCCTATGCCACCTCAAAACGTGACCGATGCGGAGGCAAAACAGCTGGCACAGTGGATAATGTCCGTAAAGTAAAAGAGCTCTTTAGCCAATTTGTTGAGCTTCACTTTAAAAAGCCTGTGGAGGTGGACTTCAGGGACCTGAGGTCTGTCCTCCTCTTTTGTATGTTCTTAGACTGGTTCGGACTTGACAACCCCCTTGGAATATACATCTTGGATCTTTATCCGGAGCTTCTTTCTGAATTCCATCTTTGGCACAGGACCTTGGGTTTAGAGCATTTTAGCCTAAGCTTTCTACCGTGTTGCTAAAAAGGGTTTATATGTTCGGTGGGAAAGGGGGCGTTGGGAAAAGCACTTTAGCTTGCACCTTAGCTATCAAGCTATCTCACAAAGGTAATACCCTCTTAGCTTCCATAGACCCAGCCCATTCTCTATCTGGGATATTAGGAGTTTCTGTGGGAAGTGAGATTGTGCAAGTTTTCCCAAACTTACACGCGGTGGAGTTTGACGCTCAAAGGATCGCAGAGCAGTACGTTAGCAAAGTGCTAAATAGTTTAGAGGAAACTGTATCAAGGTCGGTTCTTGAAGGAGCAAAGAAGTTTGCTTCTATTATATCCTCTTCTCCCACCTCCTTAGAGACTGCTGTCTTTGATAAGCTTGCTGAGATAATTCCCAACTACAGTTATGTTGTTTTGGACTTTGCTCCAACTGGACAGATTCTAAGGTTTTTTAGTTCCCTACAAATGGTGGATGAGTGGCTTAACTTTCTTGTCAAGCTTGGAGAAAAGCAGAAAGAGATAGACAGGTTTATGGGAAGAGAAAGGAGCTTGCCAAAGCTCTTAAAAGAAAGGTCTGAAAAGGTAAAGTTTTTGGTTCAAACCTTAAAAACTAAAGGCTTACTCTATGCAGTAGCAAGGGAAGAGCCACTCTCAATGCAAGAGGCAGAGATGTTAAAAAACAACGGCTTTATAAGAACAAAGATAGTGATAAACTGCTGTTCTTCCGCTGACTACCCTTTTTTGAAAGTTCCATGGGTGGCAAATCCTTACGGTGTTGAAAGACTAAAAGAAGTCCCAATAGAAGGTTTGATAGAGGAAGAGTGATCTTTCGAAAATCCCAAATTGATATATGCCTTGTATTCACCTATCCTCAATGACCATCAGAAGATGAGGGTTCATCGTTCCATTTACAAAGGAGTTTTCCCTCACCAGCAACCTCTTTAATACGCCCTTGGCAGGAGAAACTATTCTGCAGTATTCCAGTAGCTTCTCTAAACCCTTTAGCTCAGATTGGATGGATTTATAAACAGCCTCCTCCCTCTCGTATTTGTTTTTCCAATCTTCGTATTCGCTTCTTGAGAGTAACCCCCTCTCGTAAAGGCTTTCATACCTTCTAAATTCTCTTTCAACTTTGTCAAGTTTTAGCCTTTGGGCTAAGAGCTGTGCTCTGAGTTTTTCAATCTCCGAAAGATAGAGGGAAGGATCTATCTCCACAAGCAGTTGGCCTTTCTCCACCCTTTGTCCTTCTTTGACATAGACCTTCATTACTATCCCTTTAACTATGGCATAAACCTCTACTTCTTGAGAAAAACCAAAGGAAAACATCAAAAGACTAATCAGACTTAATAAAATCATGGCTTCCCTCCAAAACTAAAAACGGATCTAATCCAATAGCGCTGTATAGTTTAGCAAGAAATAGCATTATTTCATACTTTGCCTTCATAACCTGTCTTTCTGACTCGGATTTTTCTGCCATAGCATAGCCCAAATCAAAGGCAAGCTCAAGCTCGTATTCAGACCTTCTAAGGGTTCTGCTGAATGTATTGTTAGCTCAAGCTGTTTTATAGAATCCTCAATCTCCAAAAGCAAGGACTTTTTCTGATTGCTAAGTTCAATTAGATTAAAGGGAGTGGTTGGGTCAAAGATGGGCAGTATTATCTCCACACCAACGCGCCAACCTTCTTGGCTGTATGCTTTAGTTATGGGGGCTCCTGTCCTTAAAGTGTTTCCTATCTCTCCCCTTAGTTGCAGTCTAAGGTCAAAAAACCTGTTGGACTCTTCCAATCTCTGATCATATAGGGCAAGTAAGAGCTTCTTTATCCTCTCTCTGCATTTCCGTTCTCAGTCTGGCAGACCTTATCTTAGGTATTGTTTTTCTGTATTCATACAGCGTGCTCAAAAAACTAATTCCATAAGGCTTTTCCCATTCATCCCTTTGAGAGTTATAAATAACACCCGTTCCAAAGACTATGTTGGGAAGGAAAAAAAGTTTAGATTCCACTTCCCGTGCTTCCAAGGAGGATAACTCGTTTAGCATTTTTCTAATTTCCAGATTTTTGCTCAGTGCCAACTGGTAGGCTTTTTTTATGTCAAGCTTGATAACCTCCTGCCCGTAGCATATGGAAAACAGAAGCAGGAGGAAAAGGATCATTTTTTATTCTCTCTCAAGAAATTAACTAAATTAGTCCTTTTGTAGTGTTCTTCTACTATCCACCTTCCTATAAGTAAAAACTCCCTCGGTTCTATGTAGCCAGGCACTTTGGCTACAACGTCACCTTTCTTGTCGAGGAACATAAAGACAGGTGTTAGCCTAACGCCGTGCTTTAAAGCAAACTGTCTCTCTGTGAGCTTTTTACCGTCAAAATCCACCAACTCCAAGTTTCCCTTTATGTCTATTTCTACCATGTTAAAGTGTTTAGTGTAGTAGGTTTGGACCTCTCTGTCCTGGAAGGTGATCCTTTAATTTCCTTCGCGGACCGAATCCTCTATGATGAAAATAATTTTATCCTTGGTCTTCTGTTTTCCACCTTCTGTAAAGGTTGTGCTCAATTCTTAGACAGTCCAGAGCTTTACCTACCACGAAATCTACCATATCCTCCACGCTTTTGGGCTTGTGATAAAAGGCAGGACTGGCTGGTAAGATGGTAGCACCCGCCTTGGCAACCTTTAGCATGTTTTCCAGATGGATCAAAGAGTAGGGAGCTTCTCTGATGATAAGAACTAATGGAACTTTTTCCTTTAGGGCTGTCTCGCTAACTCTGTGGATGAGGTTTTGATTTACACCATTTGCCACGCAAGCGAGCGTGCTCATTGAACAGGGGGCGATTAAAACGCCAGCATAGTTTATTAGTCTTGATCCGCTGGCTACCCTGTCCGCTATAGCTCTCTCAGATATAAGGCGAACCTTTGGAAACTTTTGTTGAATGTCCTTTAAGGAGATATCTAACTCTTCCTTTAGCACCACCGCACCAGCGGTAGAAACTATAAGGTCCAATTGAAAGTCCATGCTGTATAAGACTTCAAGAAGTCTGTATCCATAGATGCTTCCGCTGGCACCGGTTATGCACAGAACTATTTTTCTTTTCACCTTCTATCCAGTTTTAAATCCCAAGAAGAAACCACCTACGAAGGCAGAGGAGAAAGCCACCGTTTTTAAAGCACCCTTGACAAACTCATCCACTCCAGAGAACAAAGATTTTACAAGGACCCAAAACTGTGCCCAGTTTATGTCAATAATGCCTTTATTCTGAAGCCAGAAGAGGGATAGAAAGTAAAGCCCTACCATCATTAAAAAGAGATTCAAAAGCTTTTTTACCGCAAAGCCAACCACGAACCCCGCAAACCCTGCGTAGCCTAAATCTGCTATCAAACCCTCTATACTCATTGGTATCTAAGTATGCTGGGATTAAGTATGTCAGGATAGTTGGTGGTCATCTCGTAATCAAAGAGCTGTTTTCTTATTCTTTCTAAATCTCTCTTCTCTGGCTTGAAAGGATAGCTCCTTATGTCTGTGGGTGAGCTGTCTCCAAAGGGTCTGTTGCAGGCAACTTCCGTGGTTTTTCCTCTACATCCAGAGGTCATAAAAGGCCTTCCGCTCCAGAAAAGCTCTTCAAAGGTTTCCTTTGGAATGCCAAAGTCTATAACCTGTCCCTTTTCGTTAAACTTCATGTCCTCGTAGCGAGCTATTTGATTGTCTATTAAATACCTTGCAAACTGAACTCTTCTATACTGGGGCGCAGGGCAGGGAGGTTCCTTCTCCATCATTGAACCCTCTTCGGGCCAGAAAGAGAAAAGGTGAGTCCTTGCTCCAAGGTCCCTGACCTTTTGAATAGTTTCTATCATCTCCTGTTCAGTCTCTCCCAAACCTACCACAAGGTGGCATCCTGCATAACCATCCCCCATTACATCACAAGCCCACTCCAAAACTTTCCAGAAAGTTTCCCACCTGTGAGGACTATTCATAGGTCTTCCTCTGAGCCTTTCAAACACCTCTGGTGTCCCGCAGTCTATTGCTACTGTAACAGTATCTGCTCCAAGCTTTTTGTAATCCAGCATATCCTGATAGGTCGTTCCCGTGGCGTTTATAAGCAAAGAAACAAATATTTTGTCTCCCAACCTTTTTAAGACCCTTTCCAAAACTTCCTTTGTGTCCCTTATGGCTCTTGGGTGAGTTATCTGGGCTATGCACAGCCTTTCTACGTGTCCTACCTTTTCTGCCCTATCTATTATCTCGTCCAGCTTTACCGTAGGCCACTCAACCCTGATGAAGTTTTTCTTTGAGTATTCCACTTCCCTCGCCTTCTGAAGACCACAGTAAGCACAGGTAGCATGACATCCGGAAGGGTAGGTTAGAAGTGTATTTATACAACTAAGTTTTGTATTTCTGTAAAACTGGCCCGGCACAATACCCAAGGTCATGGCAGCGGCCATGCTTATCTGAAGATACTCTGGGCTCTCTTTTTGAACTGTTAAGTTTTCTAAAAGATTTCTATTCATACCTTACCTCCTGCAAAGAGTATTATAAATCCTCTTTTATACCTCTTAGTCTGACTATTGTCTTCTTTTTTCTTATTTCTTGCAAGTTTGTTTGCTCTTCTACTTTACCCTTTATCATCAAATGCTTTAGACTTTCTTCAAAAGCCCTTTCTGGATTGTAAAAGCTTTGGTTTTTTATCTCATCTGGGACAAGATGATAATCCTCTCTAAGTATTGCCTCCGCCAGTTCCATAGCGTATGGCGATAGGTTGATTTTGTATAAGTCTTCTCTATTTCCAAAGCCTTTGTATAAACCAAACAGGAAAACCCTTTCGTGAAAGCTAAGCTTTTCTTTTGTTTTTTCTTCCTGTTTCTCTTGTGGCTTGGGTAGTTTTTCCGCAAGGACGGAAACAGGCAAGTTAGTTTTTTTTGAAAGGACGGTCAAAAGCTCCATCTGAAAGAGTTTATCTTTCACAAAACCGCAAAAGTATATGTAATCTTCTACTGCTTTGGTGTCCCCTTTTTCCAACAGCCAACTGAAGATGTCTTTTACTTCCTCCAATCCTACCTGAAGGTCCTTCTTTTGCTTTTTCACAAGGGTGTCTGGGTCTTCCCCTTCTGGAAGCAAAAAAACTTTAACATTTAAACCTTCCCTTAGAAGATAAGGGATGGTTTGTCTTATAGCTCTTCTTCCCGCTTCGTCCCCATCAAACATTAGAATAACTTCTTTTGCATAAGCCGATATTATCCTGGCATGATCTGGTCCAAGAGAGGTGCCCATGGGCGCTACAGTCTCTGGAAAACCTTCCTGGTGCATACTCATAACATCAAAGTACCCTTCTACGATTATTATTCTTTTCCTTTCTTTCGTATAGGCTAACCCTTCATAGAAGCCATAAAGGATTTCTTTCTTTTTGAAAATTTCCGTTTCTGGAGAGTTCAAGTATTTAGGGTTAGATTCTTTCAGAGACCTACCGCCAAAGCCTACCACATTTCCTTTAATATCCCTTATAGGAATTATTAACCTACCTGCAAAAAGGTCCTTGTAGTGTTTTTCGTCTATCTTTGTAATGTTTCCCGTCTTTTCATAAATTTCCAAAATTTGGTTTGCCTTTAAAAAGCTAACCAATTGCTCGGAAGAAGGAGAATAGCCAAGCTGAAACTTTTTTATAGTCCTCTCCTGAATGCCTCTGTTTTTGAGGTATTCTAAAACTTGAGGATTTTCCCTAAGGTTTCTATGATAGTATTCGGCCACCATATTCAGTGCGTTCAACACCTTATCGTCTTTCTTTTTGAACTGAACTTTTACCGGCAGTTTATACTTTTTAGCCAATTCCAAGAGTGCTTCAGTATAGCTTATATTCTCATAGAGAGCCACAAACTTTACTGCGTCTCCTCCCACACCACAACCAAAACATTTCCATATACCCTTTGACGGAGAAACGTACAGGGAAGGAGTGTCGTCCGGATGGAAAGGACACCTCGCTCTATAGTTGTTACCAGACCTCTGCAAATCTATGTATGAGGATATAACATCCACAATGTCTAATTTTTTGAGTATTTCCTTAAGCTCCATTAGCTTAAACCTGATGAAGGTCCGCCTTTAGCCTTCCTTCTATTTCATACTCTTCCAAAGCGGATATTATCTCGTCCAACTTTCCTTCTAATATGTCCTGAAGCCTATGAGAGGTAAAATTTATTCTATGGTCCGTCACTCTGTTCTGCGGAAAATTGTAGGTTCTTATTTTTTCACTCCTCTCTCCCATACCCACCTGCTCCCTTCTCTCCTTAGCTATTTGTTCCTCTTTTTGTCTTTCGTAATAGTCTTTTAATCTTGCGTATAAGATCTTCATAGCTTTTAGCTTGTTTTGAAACTGGGATCTCTCATCCTGACAAGATACAACTATCCCCGTAGGTATATGGGTAATTCTAACGGCAGTTTCTGTTGTATTCACATACTGGCCCCCTGCACCGCTGGCTCTGAAGGTCTCTATTCTTAAATCCTTAGGGTCTATTTCCACTTCTGTCTCGTCTACCTCAGGAAGGACTGCCACCGTTGCAGTGGATGTGTGTATTCTTCCTCCTGCCTCTGTCTTTGGGATGCGCTGGACACGATGGACCCCGCTTTCATACTTTAGCTTAGAATAGACATTTTTCCCCTCTATAAGAGCTATTACCTCTTTGTACCCGCCTAATCCGGTTTTTTGTGCGGTAAGTATGGAAAATTTCCATCCTTTCTCTTCTGCATACTTTTGATACATATTCAAAAGGTCTGCGGCAAATAGAGCTGCCTCCTCTCCACCAACCCCAGCCCTTATCTCTAATATCACGTTCTTTGTATCCTTTTCGTCAGGAGGAAGAAGAAGTTTTTTTATTTCCTTCTCCAGACTTTCCTCTTCCTTTTCCAACCTTTTTAGCTCTTCTTTTGCCAGTTCCTCAAACTCCTTACTTTTTAAAAGCTCTTTTATATCTTCTATCTCCTTTTGGATTTTCAAATACTTTGTGTAAGCCTCGTAGATAGGTTCTAAGCTCTTGTATTCTTTGCTTAGTTTGGAGTATAAATGCCTGTCCTTTATAACTTCTGGATCTGAGAGTTGAACCTGTAACTGAGAGTATTTTTGGTATATAAACTTTAACCTCTCCTCTAAGTCCTTAAGAAGCATCTTCTGACTTGGTGACAGATTCCAACAAAAATGGTTTTATTCTCAGCTTTCCAGTGTAGAAAGGGTGGCATGCGTTGCACGACTCAAGATAAACAGTGCCACCTTTGGTTGACAGAAGAGTAAAGGTGTTGCCACAACCACATACAAACGTTGTTGGTTTAAGCTCTGGGTGTATGCCTTTCTTCATTTTTATACCTCCAAAAAAATAATTATAACCAAAAATGGATATCTGTATAATTTTATGTGTTATGGAGTGGGAAAAAATAGCCCAAAAACTAAAAGACATGATAATAGGAGAGCTAAAGGAGGAGTTCAAAGCTTTTAGGGTTTCTGTGGAAAGTGAATTGAGCGGATTTAGGTTGGCAATTGAATCTATGAACGCAAGAATGGCTGGCATGGAAGCAAGAATTAGCTCACTGGAAGAGCGCCAAAGTTCACTTGAAAAAAAGTTAGATGAAATCAATAGAAGAATTGATGAAACAAGGACTGAACTAAAGGCGGAGATTATGCAAAACACTATGAGAATTGATGAAATCAACAAAAGGATTGACGACACTAACAAAAGAATTGACGATATCAGCAAAAGGATTGATTACACTAACAAAAGAATCGACGATACGAGAGCAGAATTAAAATCGGAAATAATGAAGAATACCGAAAGGATTGATCAGATAAACAACAGAATAGACCATCTGCAGTATAAACTATCTGAAATAAGTGGTGAGTTAAAGGAAGCCCTTTCAAACAAAGAGATAATTCGGGATATGCTCCTAAGAATTGAACGTCTCGAAGCAAAGACAGGAAGCTAATTAACTCACTTCTGTAGTATAATCAAAAAAACTTAATTGAGGAGGTTTAAACCATGCTAACTCCAGAGCAGTTGGCTATACTCAAGGAAAAACTTCAGCAAGAAAAAGAAAAACTTCTGGAGAGGTTCCGAAAGATAGAGGATACCCAAAGCAGGATAGGTGAGCAGATAAGGGAGCCAGGGGACCAAGAAGATATTAGCCAAATGACCTACACTCAAGAAATACTGGACAACCTATCTGCTAGGGAGATGTTCGTTATAAAGGAGATTGACTATGCACTGCAGAAGATACAGGCTGGCACTTACGGAGTATGTGAATACTGTGGGGAATACATAGAATACGAAAGACTTTTAGCCATCCCTTGGACCAGATATCATTCCCACTGTGCGGAAAAGGCGGAAGAGGAAGGAATAGTCCCAACCTATACACCTATGATGTTTGAAGGCACACTACCTGAGGAGATGGAAATCCAAAGAGAGGATATCACAGAAGCATGACCTTTGACTTTTACCTTCCTGTTGAAATAATCTTTGGTAGAGGAAGGATTAAAGGTCTTGGAGAGGTAGCAAAAAGATACGGATACAGGGCTATCATAATAACCGGAAGAAAAAGCACTAAGGAAAGCGGTGCTTTGGATAAAGCTTTAAGTTCTCTTAAAAGTTGGGGAGCGGAAAAGATAATAATCTACGACAAAGTAGAACCCAATCCAACGGATAAAATGGTAAATGAGGCAAGCCAGATAGTAGTTGAAGAAAAAATAGATTACATAGTAGGTTTAGGTGGTGGTAGTGCTTTGGATACCGCAAAGGCAGTTTCCATAGTTTCTTCCAACGAAGGCTTTGCTTGGGATTATGTTAATTACCCAGAAGGCCCAAGGCTCATCCCCTATCTTAACAGACCAGTAATATGCATACCCACAACCGCTGGAACAGGAAGCGAAGTGAATCGCTACTCGGTAATATCAAACCCTATTAGAAAGGAGAAGTTAGTTATATCCCACTCTTTAAACTATCCAAAGGTAGCCATAATAGACCCAAAGCTTTGCCTTTCTATGAGCCCAAAGCTTACTGCCATCACCGGAGTGGATGCTTTTATGCATGCCCTTGAGTCGCTGACCAACAAGGTAGAGAACCCTTTCGCAGATGATTTAGCCATAAGAGCGTTGAAGATAATAAAAGAGTGGTTGCCCGTGGCAGTAGCTGAGCCGAACAATCTTAAAGCAAGGGAGTGGATGAGCTATGCCGCCATGCTTGCAGGTATTGCCATAGATAAAAAGAGGGTAGCGCTAATTCATGGTATGGAACATCCAGTTTCTGCACACTATCCAAACATAGCCCATGCCGAAGGGCTTGCTGCTTTGGCACCAGCTATAACTAACTTTAACTACAGAGGAAATCCAGAAAAGTATGCTCTGTTTGCGGAGATTATGGGATACGAACCTAAGCCTGAAAAGGCAGTTTCTGCAGTAGCAGACTTTTTAGAAAAAGTCGGAATGCGTATAAACCTTAAAGACTTGGGAGTGGAAAAAGAAAAGCTTGAAAGGTTGGCAGAAGATACCTACATGCTCTCAAGGGGACTTTTTCCGATAAATCCTGTAGAGCCTTCCATGGAAGATATACTAAAGCTATACCAACAATCTTACGAAGGTTTTTAAGCTTTTTTTAGCACAAAGTTTAGTCTTGCCCTTTCTTCATCTACGGATACTAACTTTACCTTTACCTTATCTCCCAAACGATAAACTTTTCCTGTTCTGTATCCTACCAGTCTGTGTGCCTTTTCGTCATATATGTATGTATCCCCTTCTAAGGAAGTTATGCTGACTAATCCCCTTACAAGGTAGTCTTTTAGCTCCACAAAAAACCCAAAAGATGCTACACCTGTTATAATGCCTTCAAATTCTTCTCCTATTTTGCCTTTCATCAGTCTAACCTTCAACCTGTCTATTGCTTCTCTTTCTACCTTTTCAGCCAGATCCTCCTGAATGGACAAATGTTCGCCTACAAACTCCAAATACTCCACCGTTTTTTGATAGTCTATTTCTTCTCCCCGTAGAGCCTTCTTTAAAAGTCTATGAACCACTAAATCTGCATACCTTCTGATAGGTGAGGTAAAGTGTGCGTATCCGTCGCTTGCAAGTCCAAAGTGTCCCAAGTTGTGGGGTGAATACCTGGCCTTCATCATACTACGCAATGTCAAAAATCTCACCAAGTCCTCTTCATCCCTTCCTTCAAAGTCTTCTATTACTTTTTGAAAAAACTTTGGTTCAAGGGAAAGTTTTTTAACTTTGTATCCAAGACCCTCAAGAATTTCAAGCAAGTTTTCTAATTTTTTCATATCTGGTTTTTCGTGAATCCTGTAAAGACACGGGTATCCTACAGTCTCAAGATGCTTTGCCACCGTTTCGTTGGCAGAAATCATAAAGTGTTCTATTATTTTGTGAGCTATGTGGCGCTGATAGGGGACTACTGCGGTAGGCTCTCCGTATTCATCCACTATTACCTCTGCCTCGGGTAGGTCAAAGTCTATACTACCCCTTTCCCATCTTCTGTAAGAAAGGATCCTATACAGATCTTCCATTAATCTCAAAGGTTCTACAAGATGGGGATATTTCTTTTCAAGGGCTGGGTCCCCTACTATTAACCTAAGGGCTTCATCGTAGGTCAGTCTTGCTTTACTTCTTATTACGCTTTCGTATATGTCATACCAAAGCAGATCACCCTTAGGGCTAAATACCATTTCGCACGTAAAGGCAAGCTTGTCTTCTTCTGGTTTAAGACTGCAAAGGTCTGCAGAAAGTTTTTCAGGGAGCATATGAAGTGCTCTGTCTGGAAGATAGAAGGTAAAACCTCTTTCAAAGGCTTCTTTATCAATAGCTGAGCCCTCTTTCACAAAGTAAGAAACATCCGCTATGTGCACCCAAAGACGATAGTAACCTTCTGGCGTTTTTTCTATTGCTACCGCATCGTCAAAGTCCCTTGCCTTTGGAGGATCTATGGTAAAGCATAGGTTATCTCTTAAGTCTCTTCTTTTTTTAAGTTCTTTTTCCCAATCAATAAACAACCTTTCTGCTTCTTTCAGGGTTTCTGGCTTATGTTCAGTGGGCAACCTGTACTCGTATATGAGTATATCAACTATAAGATTTCTCTCTTTTGGATCTCCCAAAATCCGTTTTACCTTGCCAGCCATAGGAAAGTTTTTGGAAGGATAACGGGTTATTTCCACAAGCACTACATAACCGTCCTTTAGATCCTTACATTCTCCTTGTGGCAATGCTACTGTGTGAAAACTATTCTCATCTAAGGGTATTCCATAGCATGCTTTTTTTGTCCTTTTAATTGAGCAGACTATTTCTTTTTTCCCCCTCTTTAGAACTTTTAGAACTCTTATTTCCTTCTTCCCCTCAAACTCCACTACCCTAGCTCTTATTTTGTCCCCGTGCAGAAGTTTTTCCATTTCAAAGGGAGGGATGTATAGATCTTTTTTCCCTTCTCCCAACGAAAGAAAGCCAAAACCGTTGGGATTGGCAATTACCGTGCCAACAACCATATCTTCTTCTGCTAACCTATACCTTCCATTGCTAACAGTTATAAGACCTTTCTTTTTAAGTTTTTTGAGGATTTTTTTTAGTTCCTTTCTGCCTTTTTTATCTACAGAAAAATGTTTAGCGAGCTCACTGAAGTTCAAAGGTTTTCTTTTCAGCGCCTTTGTTATGTCCTCTTCTTTGAATAGATCTTCTTCCATGATAAGGTAGGCATATAATATTTTAAAACCGAATTCCTGAATCTCCACCTAAGGATAAAAGGAATAAAATTAGACTATGGACTGGACCCAAACACTGACGATTATAGCAAGTATGGCAGGAATCTTGACAGGCTATGCCTTCCTTTTGAACAAGCGAATAGAGGATACTAACAAAAGGATAG
>NZ_DAIQAX010000005.1:69503-106111 GCF_036781485.1 Thermocrinis sp. | reverse complement strand
TTTTCCAAAATCTTAAAAAATATCTCAGGTGCTCTTAAGTATTTTCCGCCCCATTTGTTGCCAATGTAAGGTAAATATTTTGGTTCTTTAAATTCATTTTCTTCTTCTATTTCAACTCCTTCCTCTAAAAGCTCAATCCTCTTTTTTGGAAATACGCGATAAATCTCGTTGATGGTAAATTTTTCCTCTTTTTCTATCTGTTTAAACACCTCTGCTCTTGAAATTTCTTCAAATGGCTTTTTGAAGGCAACGAATTTCAAAACATCATCATCTTTGATTTCGCTTTTATCTTTTGGTCTTTTAATAAGGACGATAACCGTGTTTATATCTGCCTCAAAAGTTCTTTGCGCTATGTTATCAATTACATAAATTGGCTTCATATTTTTTAGCAAAAACTCTTGAAGCCCTGCCCCGTATCCGACGTCAAGCCAAGAGTTTGAGTTGATAAAACAGAAAATTCCACCCGGCTTAAGTATGGAAAGACCATGGTAGTAGAAATAAACGTAAAGGTCGCTTCTTTTGTCAATTTTTACATTCTCCCAAAGCGATTTTACCGATTCTACAAGTTTTTCTTTGTATTCCCTTTTTCTTTCTCTCCACTCATCTTCGCTAAACTCTTCTTCTCTGTCAAGAGGATAGGCAATCATCTCTTGTCTAACGTAAGGTGGATTTCCTATTACTATGTCAAATCCACCTTTTTGAGCAAAGACCTCAGCAAAGTCAATTTCCCAAAAGAAGTAATCTTTTGAAGTCTTCTTTTCAAGTGCATTTTTAACTTCCTCAAGATTTTGGACTTCCTTTTTTAATTGTTCAAGTTCTTTTTTCAACCTTTCCTTTTCTTCTTTGATTTTTTCTGCTTTTGTTCCATACATTTCAAGCTGTTGAGAGGAAAGGTATTTTTCCTTTGCTTGGATTTTTCTATCAAGTTCTGATATTTTATTTTCAATAAGTCCTTTAAAGATTTCATTTTCAAGCCTTTCTATCTCAAATTTTTCTTTTAAGTCAGCACTTCTACCGCCTGAGAAAAATTGTGCTTTTTTGTCAATAAGTTCTTGAATTTTATTTTTTAGTGATGGAGAGATGATGCCGAATTCTTTTCTTAACAAAATTTTTTGTCCTGCTATCTCTTCAACAAGTGAATCTCCCTGACGCATCTTAAAAGAAAGATTTGGAAGGAGTGGTTTTGTGTAGATGTCCATATATTTTTCATCAGTTTCTATGATGAGGGAAAGCCACAGACGGAGTTCTCCAACCATAACAGCCCAATCTTTAACATCAACGCCATAAAGATTTTCAAGGATTATTTTCTGCTTCAATGCAAAAAGGTTTTCTTCTCTTCCTTCAAGTTTCTTTGTAAGATGGCTATGGATCTCAACAAGAACATTCATCATACCCACTAAAAAAGAGGCAGAGCCAACGCAAGGGTCAACGATTTTTACACTATCAAGTGCTGATTTAATTTTCCGAAGGTCTTCAATATTGTGGTAATTCTCAATCTCTTCTGGTTCAAATATAAAGGATATCAGGTCATCTTTTGAGATTTTCGTCTCTTCAAAAAGATATTCAACAAGTGAAAGCCTACACATAAGGTCTATCTCTACCCTTGGAGTGTAAAAAATACCTGCTTTTTGTCTTTCCTCTTCCGCAATCAATGATTCATAGACTTTACCGAGCATCTCAGGGTCAACTGCAACTTCAACCTCAAGAGGAGTATCCTCACGAACGGTAAAGTTAAACCTTTCAAGAAAACCTTTATTTTTATCTTGCTGGTCTATGTCAAATAGAAGTTCAAATACACTGTCAGGAAGATTAAAACCAATTTCATCAAGTTCATTTGGGGTAAAAAGTCCGCCATTTAAAAATGGCATAAGATTAAAAGATTCCTTGATCTCTTCAGGAAGATGGCTTTTTAAATACTCATGTTTTTTATTAAAAGCTGAAAAGAATAGAGGAGAAAGCCACTCAGAATAAAAGCTATCAGGAGTGTTTCTATATTTTTTATATTTTTCCCACAAGTTTTTGATATATCTTTTATCAGATACATAATCTTTCCATTTAAGCCAGCCTTTTTTCTGTAAGTAATAAAGAAACATTATTCTTGATAGAAGTTGCTGAGCAAAGGAGTGACATTTTGAATAGTCTGCTTTATTTTGTGGAATTAAAATTTCATCTCTTATAAAGTTTAGGGCATTCTTATATGCTTCAAAGAACTCCTTTGTTACCCTTTCAACATCAAATGCGGTTTTATGTTTTTGCCAGATAATATCGGGAATTTGCTCGTTAGGATTAATTCTTATCATTTCAAGGACTTCAAGGTCTGTGTGATATGGGCTTGAGGGGTCAAGATAGAGTGTTCTCAAAAGGATTTTAATTTTGGTGGTGTCAAAAGGTATTCTAAAGGGACTCACAAAGGCAAGCTCGCTAAAATCATTTGTGAAGATGAAAAGCGTATTTACATGGGGAAATCTTCTGTAAAATGGCTCAATAATGGTTCTAAAGTCAGTCCTTCTCATTGATGGTGTTTTCACAAAGTAGACCTGAAACTGCTTGTGATAATCACAGATAAGTGAAAATTCTTGGATAAGCTCATTTGCTCTTGGTGGCAGTTCATACTGTGTCTTATCAAGGGGAATTACTTTGGCTTTATAACCCATTTGTTTGAAAAGCTCTGAAATAGCTGAAATACTTTTGGATTCTGAAATATCAGTGATACTTTTGATTAACCCACTCATCTTTCCCTTCTTAATTAGTTATTGTTATATACCCAACTAATTTAAGTTTAATCTCTCTATCTTCATCTTCTTTTGTAGAGCCCTGTTCAATCGGCTCTCCAATCGGATGTTCTTCTTTAAATTTTTCAAGAATTTTTATTAGATCTTCTGCGCTTAAGTCTTTTGAATTCAACCATAATTTTTTGAGTTCTCTAAGATACATCTCTGGCAAAGGTTTTGAGTAATATGGTATAAGATGCTTAGCAGTATTCCCAACCGCCTGTAGCCAATTAAGGATAGAATTTTGAGGAGTTTTAAGTTTAAGCGGTTTTACCTCTGCTGTCTTTAACCTTGAAATTATGTGATTTTTTACCTTTCTTATGATCTGATATACATTCAAATATTCCGGTGGAGCCACGTATGGCTCGTCTTTGTTACATCTTATCAACTTAATACATTCAAGACGATTCTCAATAATTTCATTATTTTCAACGTCATAAAAACACCAGTAATGCCTTTCATTATCTTTAAATGCCACGAAAACTCCCTTCTTCCCATCTCTCCTTATTCCACTACCCACGCCATTAGGAATTTTTCGGATCCTTTTAGTTCCTTCTGATTGTATATACCTCAATATTTCATCTTTTAAAAACTCTCCTATAGCAAGTTCAGATAATTCCTCCAATTCGTCAAGAACGTTTTTCTTTGCATCAAAAATATCTCTTATATAGCCGAAATCCTTTGGATTAGGTGTCTCTCCCAAAACAGAAACGTCAAGCCCCACGCTTCTATTTATAGCATCAAGCTTACTGTGTAGTCGCTTCAAGAGATTTAAAAGGGACTCCAGTTCATCTTCCGGGAAGAAATTGTAAACATTAATAACCTCGTAAGGTGAGCCGATTCTATCCAACCTTCCTATTCTCTGGACGATCTTTACAGGATTCCACGGCAGGTCATAATTTATGATCGTATCCGCATCTTGAAGGTTCTGACCCTCTGAGATCACATCAGTTGAGATTAAAATTTGTATTTCCTTATCTGTTCCTTTTATCTCTGGATATCCATTTGATACTGGGGAAAATCTTATTATTCTGTCCTTCCTTTCGTTAGGATCCACATCGCTATCAACTATGGAAATTTTGTTGGATTGAACACCTATCTTTGATGCAATTTCAGGTTGCCTAAGATAATTATAAACATATCTCATTGTATCTTTAAAATAGCCAAAGATGATTATTTTTTTGTTTTTCAGTTTTTGGAGTGTGTGAATGAGTTGCTGTAATTTTAAATCTTTCTCTTCCGAAATTTCAGAGAGTTTATTGTATATGTTTTCAAGAATTTCTATATCCTTTTTCGTTCTCTTTTTAATTTCTTCAATTTCGTATTTATCAGGGTCTATCTCGCTCAATTTTTCAATATATTCTTCTTCTATTTCATTTTCCGCCTGTGCAGAGTAAAACTTTATATAGGATTCTCTGTCAAGAATTTTATTTTTATCAAGGAGCTGTAAGAATTTGTTTTGAAAATCAAGCAAACGCTTAATACTAATTCTGAATGCTTCCACGCTTGATTCCAATCTCTTAAGGAAGAGAATTCTAAGTATTGCGATAACTGATTCATTCCTTCCAAGGGTCATCAGCAACTCATGAACCCTCTCATCGGGCCAACCTTCCTTTTTTAAGAATTCCTTTATTTGTTCAAAACTTTGAAGCTTATGCTGAAAGATGTCTTTTCTAAATGAATCAATATTGTAACTGGCAAGGTTGAGCGATTCTATTGTGGTCTTACATTCCTCATATATTCCTGAATAAACATCGGTAAGTTCATACTTTACAGTATAAAGGACTCTTTCTGGGAATTTGATAGGCTTTCCATCAATCACCGCATTAGGATAGAATTTTCTTATAAATGGTCTGCTTCTACGCACCGCTATCTCCTCAAGTAAATCAAAGAGGGTTTCTTTGTCTCTATCTGCTTTTAAAAAGTAGCCCCATAGGCTATTTATACCGGCTGATTTAAAAAATTCGTCGTTGTCTTTGGTGATAAACCTTATTTGGTTGTAAAGGTCAAACACAGAATTATTTACGGGAGTAGCAGTGATTAAAATAATTTTTTTATTTTTACCTTTTATAATTGCTTCAAAGAGATTCTTCCATCTTTTGGTATTTGAGTTTCTGAAGTTATGAGATTCATCAATAACTATGATGTCATAATCGGAAAAATTATCAGGATTAAAATCCCTACTTACTTTTTCCTGAGTTAAAACATCAGCTCTTATTCCTAATTCCCTGAGTTTAGGCTCCCAAATTGTTTCCTTGATCTGTGCTGGACAGATAATAAGCGCTTTTTGTCTTAATCTGTATGCAAAGTCATCAAGGAGACGTAAAGCAAGATATGTCTTTCCAAGACCAACGGAATCAGCAAGAATTACTCCACCATATTTTTCTAATGCCTGCAAAGATGATAAATATCCATCTTTCTGGAAATCAGCAAGAACGATCGGTGAAGGCATCTCCTCCGTAGGAGTCTCAGTAAGTTTATCTTCAAAGTATGAGTAAAGAATCTTCATATACACATCATACGGGGAATATCGTGAATGAAAACTTGAGATGAGCGAAATTAAATTTTCCTTATAATCTACACATTTATCATTGAAAATTTTTAGAAAATGCTCTTTGTGATTTTCTACGACAGTTTTCTGTTTAATCACACTATTATATTCTGTATTACTTGTTAAACCAGCGTAAGTAAGGTTTGAAGAACCAACAATGGCAATAGAACCAACTATGGGAATGCCACCTTCGACGATATAAAATTTGCCGTGAAAAAATCCTTTATTGTAAATTTTTATTTCAACATTTTCATTTTTAAGGAATGAAATAAACTCATCAATTAGATTTTTTGTTTCTTCTTCATCAATTTTTTCTTCTATCTCATCCTGAAGTTTTACTTCCAATAACTCGGGTGTTATAATGTTTTCTGGAGACATGGCCTTGCCTATTACAATTTTTACCTCTTTGGCTCTCTTCAATCCTTCTTTTATAAGCTTGAACCCTTCCAGATTGAAGTATGCTGTAGCAATGAAAACTCTTGATTCTTCAGAAATAAGTTTATTTAAAACATCCGAAAGTTTTATTTCTGAATTGTCTATAATATCAGGAATATGTTCAAATTTGTTCATGACTTATTTTCTCCTTTGTTTCATAGTAAAGTTGTATTAAACCCATGTATTCTCTAACTGAACTTATGTTTTTAATGTTAAACCTTCTCATCATACTCTTTATAACTGAATTAGGCGAAAGTGGTTTATGATATTCGTAAAGATTTTCAAGAAATTCTTTTAATTTTTCATTTTGTTCATTTTCATAAATCACCAAGAAAAAAGGAAGAATGATATTAAAAAACATATCAGCCTTCCTCTGTTCTCCAATTCCTGAGAAGTTCATTATTTTCTTTACAGTGCTGTTCGCAATATTTTGATTCAACTTGAAATCGTTTCCCCACCCATCAAAATAATTTTCTTCTATCCTTGATTTAAAGAAGTTAAATATACCATCCTTTGCAACTGTCTCAGAAAGCAAATGAGATATCTGCTTTATCCTATTTTGAGGTTGATTTGCCGGTCTTACTCCTCTTAAATTCCACACATTTTTGTCCATCTTTAATGAGAAATCAAAATTTTCTAACTTCCCATTTGCATCTATAAATCCTGCTCTATGAAGAAGGGCAAGTTCAATAGCTATCTTATCTTTAAGCTTTCTTATTTCAGAGTAGGGAGTAATCATAGCAAGTTCCAAAAATTGAACTTTATTTTCTTTATATCCCAACGAAAGCATAATTTCACGATATAGCGCTTCATCGGGTGCTGCTATTTTTAGCAGATTTCTCATACGTTGCTTTTTGATATCCAACCGTTTAAATGCTAACTGTCTTATCTTATTTTCTATATCCTTTAGATTGGTTTCCTCGAATTCGGTCCCCCAGTAAGGTTTCATATCCAATTCCCTATCAAAGGTGTATGCCCCCAAAAGCTACTGTAGTGATAAAAACATCTTAATGCTAATTATAACAAAGTGCAGAGTTATCTATGAGGGAATAACTTTTGGACTAAGCTCCAAAAAGTTATAATTAATATCATCAACTTTTGCACAGGAGGTTTTCATGGCTAAAGGGACTGTCGCTTACAAGATTCTTGAAAATCACTTGGTTAGCGGTAGGCTTGTGCCCGGGGAGGAGATAGCCATAAAGATAGACCAAACGCTTACGCAGGATGCTACAGGAACTATGGCTTACCTTCAGTTTGAGGCTATGGGAGTAGATAGGGTAAAGACCGAGCTTTCTGTGAGCTATATAGACCACAATATGCTACAAACAGATTACAAAAATCCCGATGACCACAAATACCTAATGAGCGTGGCAAAAAGGTATGGTATATGGCTTTCCAAGCCCGGCAATGGCATATGCCATCAGGTGCATTTGGAAAGGTTTGCTAAGCCCGGAAAAACCTTGCTTGGCTCAGATTCTCACACACCCACTTCTGGTGGAATGGGAATGATAGCCATAGGGGCTGGTGGGTTGGATGTGGCCTCCGCAATGGCTGGAGAACCTTTTTATCTAAAAATGCCAAAAATAGTGGGGGTCCATCTTATAGGAAAGCTTCCGGATTGGGTAAGCGCAAAGGACATCATCCTTGAGCTTTTAAGAAGGCTTACAGTAAAGGGAGGAGTGGGAAAGATCTTTGAATACTTTGGAGAGGGAATAAAGGAGCTTTCTGTTCCGGAGAGGGCAACCATAACCAACATGGGTGCAGAACTTGGAGCTACCACTTCCATCTTCCCTTCCGATGAGATAACAAGGGCATACCTTAAAGCCCAAGGGAGAGAAGAAGACTGGATAGAGCTTCTGCCGGATCCGGATGCAGAATATGACGAGATCATAGAGATAGATCTTTCAAAGCTTGAACCACTAATAGCTTGTCCTCACTCTCCGGACAACGTGGTGCCAGTCAGAGAAGTGGAGGGAATTAAGGTAGATCAGGTGGTGATAGGATCATGCACAAACTCCTCCTTTGTAGATCTTACAAGGGCAGCAAAGCTTTTGGAAGGTAAAAAGGTCCATCCGGATGTTATCTTTGCAGTGGCTCCAGGCTCTAAGCAGGCTTTGGAGCTGATAACCCAAAATGGAGCTTTGTTAAACTTCTTAAAGGCTGGGGCGAGGATCCTTGAAAGTGCTTGTGGTCCGTGCATTGGAATGGGTTTTGCTCCACCATCGGGTGGCGTTTCTGTGCGGAGCTTTAACAGAAACTTTGAGGGAAGGTCTGGCACTCCGGATGCTAAGGTTTATCTTGCCTCTCCAGAAGTCTGCGTTGCCTGTGCCATAGCAGGAGAGATAATAGACCCAAGAAAGCTTGGTCTAAAGTGGATAAAGGTTGAAATGCCGGAAAGGTTCCCTTATGGGGATGAGGCCTTCATAGAACCTTTGCCTGAAGAAGAAGCAAAAAAGGTGGAGATCTACAGAGGTCCAAACATAAAACCACTTCCCGAGTTTGACGAACTTCCAGAAAGCATAGAAGGAGAGGTCTCTCTTATAGTGGGAGACAACATCACCACAGACCACATCATGCCCGCAGGTGCTAAAATTCTACCTTTGCGCTCCAACATCTACGCCATAAGCGAATACGTTTATCACTACGTAGATCCACACTTTGTAAGCAGGGCAAAGGAGATAAGAGACAACAAAAAGAAGGCAAACATCATAATAGGTGGAGAAAACTACGGACAAGGATCCTCAAGGGAACACGCCGCATTGGCTCCAAGATTTTTAGGAGTTAGAGCGGTAATTGCAAAATCCTTTGCCCGTATTCACCACGCAAACCTCGTCAATTTTGGCATAGTTCCACTGGAGTTCAAAAACAAAGAAGACTACAGCAAGTTTTCCCTTGGAGATGAGATTTACATACCAGACATTGCCGAAAGTCTTAAGAAAGGAAAAGAGGTGGTAGTGATAAACAAGACCACTGGAGAGGAAATAACTTGCACTTATAACCTAACACAAAAGCAGATTTCCGTTCTTTTGAAGGGTGGCCTGTTAAATTGGATAAAGAGCAAACAGGGGGTAAAGGCATGAAACTAAGAAAGGTAGTTTCGGTAGTGGGGGCAGGAAATGTGGGAGAGCATACTGCAGCTTTGTTGGCTTTGAGAGGTTTGGTGGATGTGCGCATGTTTGACTTGCCAAAAAAGGATGGAGACAGGATCATAGAACCTGTCAAAGGTAAAGCCCTGGATATACAGCAGATGTTATCAGCTCTGAATATTGACGGAAAGGTGGAGGGTTATTCGGTCAGTCCCGAAGGAGATGGATACGAAGCCTTGGAAGGAAGTGACATAGTGGTAGTCACCGCAGGCTTTCCAAGAAGGCCGGGTATGTCAAGGGAAGATCTGCTGGAAAAAAACATAAACATACTCTCGGTTATAACCAAAAAAATAAAGGAATTTGCCAAAGACTCTATAGTCATCGTCGTAACAAACCCAGTGGATCTTATGACCTATGCGGTTTATAGACTTCTTGGCTTTGAGCCGCAAAGAGTGATCGGTATGGCTGGAGTGTTGGATTCTGCACGCTTTAAAACATTCATATCAAAAGAAATAAAGGTTTCTCCTCAGGACATACACGCTTACGTCATAGGTGGTCATGGAGATGAGATGGTCCCCCTCATATCTATATCAAACGTAGGCGGAATACCCTTAAAGGATATGCTCAGTAAAGAAAAGCTTCAGGAAATTATAAAGAGAACTCAGTTTGGAGGTGGAGAGATAGTGGATCTTATGGGAACCTCTGCCTATCATGCTCCTGCAGCCTCCATAGTGGAAATGGTGGAAGCTATAGTTACGGACAACAAAAGGATACTTCCTTGTTCTGTTTACTTGGATGGTGAGGTTGGAGAATATTACGGAGTTAAAGGTGCGTGTGTGGGAGTTCCTGTAAAGCTCGGAAACTGCGGAGTAGAAGAAATAATAAAGATCCCCATGATACCGGAGGAGAGGGAAATGTGGGAAAAATCAGTTCAATCGGTAGTTAAAAACCTAAAAACAGTGGAAGAAATGCTAAACAAACTGGTTTAAAATGTATTAATAGAATGCTGTTTATACCTTTAAGGTTTTTGGTTTTACCTATAGCAGTACTGCTACTGGCAGGGGGCTTTGTCTTATACAAGCAGTGGGAAAGAAAAAGGGATCAGCAAGTTTCTTACTTGGAGTGGGAAATAAGAAAGTATCTTCAAAGTGGAGATTCAAAAAAGGTCAAGGACATGATAGAAGAAGGTTTAAAAAAGGGTGGTGCCTTTAAACCCTTGATCATTTCTTACTCACTGCAAGTAGGTACGGACAAAAAAGAAAGCGAGATAATCCAACAACTAATATCTAACCTCAAGGACGAAGAGCTGAGGGCTCTTTACACCGAAAGACTTGCTTTTGCTTACGTGAAAGAAGGGCAAAAAGAAAAAGCTCTGAAAGTGCTTGAATCCATAGAAAAGAAAAGGTTTAACCATCTTTCTGCCCAGCTGCTAAAGGCTCAGATACTTCTGGATATGGAAAAAAAGGACGAGGCAAAGACCACACTAAGTCAAGCCATCAAAGATTCAAAAAGTACCTATTGGTCAAACATTGCTAAGGTTCTCCTAAAGGAGATTGAAGGATGAAGCTTTTACTGGAGATAGGAACAGAAGAACTTCCCGCTAATGTAATAAACCTAGCGCTTAGCAGTCTTAAGGAAAGTTTAGAAAAGGTTTTGGGAGTTGGCATACAAAAAACTTATGGCACGCCAAGGCGCTTGGCGGTCATTACAGAAGACTTTGAAGACAAACCAGAGGAAAAGGAAGAACTAATATATGGACCACCTTTGGGCATAGCTTACAAGGAGGGGAAACCTACAAAGGCACTTCTTGGCTTTTTGGAGAGGGTTAAAGCTTCTTTGGATGAGGTTTTAGAAGTTGAGCGAGGGGGAGGAAAATACGTAGCGCTAAAGAGGGTCTATAAAGACAAAAGCCCTTTGGAAAGGCTTAAGGAAGAATTTGAAAGCATTTTGCTTTCCATACCTTTACCTAAGCGTATGAGATGGGACAGCAGTAGCTTGAGCTTTTCAAGACCAATAAGGTGGATATGTGCGCTTTATGGAGACAAAGTAGTGCCACTGAGTTTTGGTAAGCTAAAAGCCAGCAACCTAACCTTTGGACACAGATTCCTCTCAAAGGGTTCCATTTTAATAAAAAGTGCAGAGGAGTATGAAGAGAAGCTAAAAGAACACTGGGTTATTCCCTCATTCAAAGAAAGACTAGGACTTGTCTTGGAAATGCTAAGGGAGGAGTCGTATGCACTAAGAGGTATCCCAAAGTATCCAGAAGGTTTGCCAGAGGAGGTGGCCAATCTTTTGGAGTTTCCCTTTTCTGTTGTAGGCAGGTTTGAAGAAAAATATTTAGAGCTTCCAGAAAAGGTTTTGATTACTGTCCTTGCCCACCACCAAAGGTTTTTCTGCCTTGCCAACGAAGAGGACAAACTCATTCCGTGGTTTATCGCCTTTAGCAACAACGAGCCGAACAACAAAATCTTAGAAGGATACCAAAAGGTCTTAAGAGCCAGGCTAGAAGATGCCCTATTTTTCTACAGGGAAGATCTAAAGACACCATTAGAGAACCTGTTAGAAGGTTTGAAAGGAGTGATATTTCATCCAAAAGCAGGCAATATGTGGGAAAAAACCCAAAGGCTTATCTCTCTTTCTGAGAAAATAGCTATGATGCTTGGATTTGATCAAAAGACTATAGAAAAGGTCAAACGAGCTGCGTTCCTTTCTAAGGCAGACATCTTAACAAACATGGTTAAAGAGTTAGACGAACTTCAGGGATACATGGGTATGGTTTATGCCAAAGCTTGGGGAGAGGACGAAGAAGTGGCAAGAGCTATATACGAGCACTACTTTCCAAGAACACCTTCCGAAGAGGTTCCAGAAAGTCCTATTTCTCAGGTTCTATCCATAGCGGATAAGTTGGACAACCTTTACACGCTCATAAAAGCTGGAGAGATGCCCTCCGGAAGCTCAGATCCCTATGGGCTTAGGCGCAACGCCTACGGTATTTTTGCTATAATTCACAAACATCGCTATAACTTGGATTTAAGGGAGCTTCTGGAAGACCTACCGGAGGGTTTTGAAGAGTTTATAAAAAATAGGTTAGAAGCTTATTTAGAGCCATACGGTTATGATGTGGTCAGGGCGATGCTGGAAGTAAAGGACCCACTAAAACCGTATGAAATCATAAAGCTTACCGAAGAGCTTGCCAATCTAAAGGACTCGCAGAAATTTAAAGATATAGTAGAGGCTTACAAAAGGGTGGTGAAGATCTTGCCCAGTGGATGGGACGACGATTTTGTAGAGGAGGGTCTAATGCAGGAGGAGGAAGAAAAGGTTCTTTGGGAGAAAGTTAAAAAGTGGGAAACAGAAAAATTGGAAGTTTTAGACCTTTGGGATTTAAAACAGCCTGTTGATGTTTTTTTTGACAAAGTATTAGTTATGGATAAGAACCTTTCTTTAAGAAGAAACAGACTGGCTTTGCTCTACAGAATAAAAAAACTGTTTAACCGCTTTGCTGACTTTGAAAAAATAGTTTTTGAACAACCTTTGGAGGTTTGAGTATGAAAGATAAACTTGTAGTATGGTTAGACAGTGTAGGTATAGAGGATGTGCCGTTGGTTGGTGGAAAGAATGCGTCCTTGGGAGAAATGTTAAGGAATCTCTCCAGCTCAGGTATCAACATTCCCTACGGCTTTGTGGTAACATCTTACGCCTACTATGAGTTCCTAAGATACAACAAACTGGAGGAAGCCATAAGGAAGATCTTAGATGGTTTAGACCCAAACAATATACAGGACTTAGCAAAGAGGGGATATGAGGTAAGAGAGCTTATAAGAGGAGGAGAGTTTCCTCCAGAATTGGAAGAGTTGATTAAAAAATACTACTCTGAGCTATCTCAAAGGTATAACTCCTTTGCGGTTGATGTGGCGGTTAGGTCTTCGGCTACCGCAGAGGACCTACCCCATGCATCCTTTGCAGGACAGCAAGAAACCTATCTAAACGTAGTAGGTGCAGAGAATGTTCTAACTGCTGTAAAGAATGGGTTTGCTTCTCTTTTTACAGACAGAGCAATATCCTACAGACACTCCTTCGGATTTGACCACTTCAAAGTTGGCATAGCTATGGGCGTGCAAAAGATGGTTAGGTCTGATCTGGGTGCCTCTGGTGTTATGTTTACCTTAGATACAGAATCAGGCTTTAAGGACGCTGTGGTGATAAACGCTACCTACGGTTTAGGTGAGTTGTTGGTTCAAGGAATGGTAACTCCTGACGAGTACATGGTTTTCAAACCAACCCTTCAGGCGGGATACTCAGCCATAATAGAGAAAAAATTGGGTAGAAAAGACAGAAAAATGGTGTATGGCGCAGGTCAGGAAAGGACAAAGATAGTAAATGTGCCTTTAGCTGAGCAAAAACGCTTTGCTCTTACGGATGACGAAATCCTAAAACTTGCAAGATGGGCCATCCTCATAGAGGATTACTACACTAAGAAAAATGGCAGATGGATGCCAATGGACATAGAATGGGCAAAGGATGGTGTGTTAAACGAGCTGTTCATAGTTCAAGCCAGACCAGAAACTGTCCATTCAAGGAGAGAAGAAAACGTACTCAGAGTTTATAAATTTAGCGTACCTTTGGAAGAAAGGGTTAAGAAGAGAATACTGTACGGAATAGCCGTAGGAGACAAAATAGCCCATGGAAAGGTTAAAGTTATTCACGACCTAAAGGATGCAGGACAGTTTGAAGAAGGTGATATACTAGTTACAGACATCACCGACCCAGACTGGGAACCTATAATGAAAAAGGCCAGCGGTATTATAACAAACAGAGGGGGAAGGACAGCCCATGCGGCAATAGTTGCAAGGGAACTTGGCATTCCAGCAGTAGTTGGGACCCACAAGGCTACAGAGGTACTCAAAACCGGCGATATCATAACCCTCTCCTGCGCAGAGGGTGAAGTAGGTTATGTCTATGAAGGATACATACCTTACGAGGTGGACGAGATAAATCTAAGGGAAATACCCAGACCTAAAACAAGAGTTATGATGAATGTGGGAAATCCAGAGTCTGCTTTTAAGTATTCCTTTATACCCAACGATGGGGTAGGCTTGGCGAGGGAGGAGTTCATCATAGCAAACTACATAAAAATCCATCCTTTAGCTCTTTTGCACTATGAAGATTTGAAGGCTCTTGTAGGAAGGCTGGAAGAGTGTGGAGCTATTGATGATAAGGGCGTTTGCTCTATGGCTTCCATATACAAGCATGCGCAAGAGCCTTTGAAAAGCAAGTTAGCAAAAGGTAAAGATAAAAAACAGATAGCTCTAAGAAAACTCATCGAAGATATTGAAAATTTAACTTTTGGTTATGAAGATAAAACCCAATATTTCGTAAAGAAGTTATCTTACGGAATAGCCAAAATATCCGCTGCCTTCTATCCAAATCCTGTAATCGTGCGTTTTTCAGATTTTAAGTCTAACGAATATAAGGGTCTGATAGGAGGAGAGTTGTTTGAACCTGAAGAAGAAAACCCAATGCTAGGTTGGAGAGGTGCATCAAGGTATTATTCAGAAACCTACAAAGAAGCCTTTGGGCTTGAATGCCAAGCCATTCTCAGAGTTCGCAATAAAATGGGGCTTACAAATACTAAGGTTATGATTCCCTTTTGCAGAACACCAGAAGAGGGAGAAAAGGTGCTCAAAGTTATGGAGGAATATGGACTTAAAAAAGGAGAAAACGGGTTAGAGGTTTACGTGATGGCTGAATTACCATCTAACGTAATTCTTGCAGACAAGTTTGCAGAAATATTTGATGGTTTTTCGATAGGCTCCAACGATCTAACTCAGCTAACCCTTGGCTTGGACAGGGATTCAGGATTAGTAGCCCATCTTTACGATGAAAGAAACGAAGCGGTGAAAAGGCTCATATCCCAGCTTATAAAAGTAGCAAAAGAAAAAGAAAAGAAAGTAGGCATATGTGGTCAGGGTCCTTCCGATTTTCCAGACTTCGCCGAGTTTCTTGTAGAGGAGGGAATAGATAGCATTTCCCTAAATCCAGATTCAGTATTAAAGACCTTATTGATAATAATAGAATCCGAAAATAAAAGTAAGAGGGTGCGGATATGAAGCTTGTTGATAGTATCAAAAAATTAAGCCTTCCTTTACTCAAAAAGTCAAAACCTCGGATAGCCTTACAAGTGAGTCAGAGATTTATAAGGCTGCTTGGAAATACGGAAGGAAGAAAATCCCCGTTTCCACCCCAAGAAGTGATCTTTGAGGATGGTGACGAAAATAAAAAAATAACTGTGTTAAGGGATTTGGTGAATAAGTTTAGAATACAGGGAGAAGGCGTTATAACTTGCATACCAGCTACCGATGGCATACTAAAACTTTATAAATACCCATCAACTATAAATCAGAAAGACCTGGAAAGCGCCATAAGCTGGGTAATAAAGAGGGAACTAGCTCAGATAAAGGAGGAAACAGCATATGATTATTTCATTCTAAGGGATGACAAAATCCTAAACGTAGCCTTAGTAATGGTGCGTGCAGAATCTGTTAATAAACTGACTGATCTTATCCGTTCAGTGGGTTTAAGGCCTG
This sequence comes from Thermocrinis sp., assembly GCF_036781485.1. Classification (NCBI taxonomy): domain Bacteria; kingdom Pseudomonadati; phylum Aquificota; class Aquificia; order Aquificales; family Aquificaceae; genus Thermocrinis; species Thermocrinis sp. The sequence goes on along the minus strand of NZ_DAIQAX010000005.1, from coordinate 90,681 downwards.
AGATAGTGGATTACGAAATACTTGCCATCATAAATTACGGAATATATCATAAGCTTTCTATACCCTTCTCTATCTTGTATATTGACTATGATTACTCTATACTTCTGGCATATAATACTTCTAATCTTGGGTACTCGGTTATACATTGGAGTTATTGGGAATACAGTAAAAACAAAAATGAAGGGTTATTAGAAAGCTTTTTTGCGGAGGTTAGAAATCTACTCGTCATAAACGACATATCTAATATTTACGCCGCTGGCCCAGCCTTAGCCAACGAAAGCTTCCTAGAGCGATTGCTTGAAAATCTACCAGTATTAGGATTTTTGGATGCTGGAGAATTACCACCTAACTTCTTTATTCCATATATACTTAGTATAAGGGAGGAGTAAAAAATGATAAAGATTAACCTTTTTAAAGGAAAAAGGCCAGGAAAAGCAGAAGCACCACCAGCCAGGCCAACCCTCAGAGAAATAAAGATAGACCAGATTTTTAAATTAGTCAGGGCAGAATACTACCTTTCCATAGCTCTATGGTTGGGTGTTCTGGGCATAGGTGTGTGGTATTGGAAAACCTCAACACAGTTGACCGAAATTAAAAGAGAAATAGATCAGCTTCAGGCAGAGAAAAATAAACTAAGCGCTAAAGCTCAACGAATTGCCGAGGAAAAGAAGGAAATAGAAGCTGAAATAACTAGATTAAATAATGAAATAAACGCTTTGGACCGCAGTAAAGACATACTAATAGGTCTAAAAGAATTATACACTCCTTTCAACGACGTGTTTAAAACATTCTCATCCTCCGTTCCTCCCACTGGCTGGTTGATTACATACAGCCAAAATTTGGACACAGAAAATAGAAAAATAACTACAGAATTTGAATTAAGCTCTTTTGATTATGCTAGTATAAGCACTTATACAGGTGGTTTAAGAAAAGCTAATGGCGAAGTTTTTGTGAGTAGTATAGAAAGAAAAACAAATCCAAGCGGCTACGAGTACTATTTGGCTAAATTAACCGCAGAAAAAAATATTGGAGGGAAATGATGGAGAAGTTAAAAGCTCAGTGGCAAGCCCTTCCACAGTGGCAAAGGTTGGTAATTTTACTAATTTTGCCCGCCGCAATAATAGCATATACTTACCTGATGCTTCTGACTCCTTTAAGGGAAGAGATCGAAAAAAGTAGAAACGAAAGAGATCAGCTTATCTCACAGATAGAGGAATTAAAAAGATTAGCCGATCCAAAGGCTTTGGATTCACTGATAAAGCAGAAGCAAGAACTGGAAATCCTATTTTTGCAAAAGAGGCAAGAACTGGAAATGGTCGTTGGAGAAATTCCTTCTGAAAAAAATGTAGGCACAGTCTATAAAAGATTGGGATTGATAGCTAAAAATAATGGAGTAGTAATCCTTTCAGCAACGCTTGGAAAACCTGTTGAAATAGGGTATGATGTAGAGAAAGTAGAAGGGGGTAAGGGAGTTGTTAAGATAGTAAGAGATCAAGGGCAGACACAACAGCAACAGGCTGACAGCAAGCCTTCACCACAACAAGCTACTCCTTCCTCCATAGTTAAATACCCAACTGCAGAATTAAAATTTTCCTTCACTGGTAGTTATTCTCAGATAGTAAATTTTCTGAGAGATTTGGGTAAGGAAGGTTTTGTTTCCTATCCATATTCTCTAAGGGTTAGCAAGTTTGAGAGAGATAAGCTTAGAGGAGAAATTACTTTGTTCGTACTCATGAAGGAGGAGGACCTATGAGAGCTATAATTGTGCTATTGTTCGCTCTATTCATAGTTCACGCAAGAGAGCCTTTTACTGATTTGGAAGGTGTGGTAGGATACATAGTTGTAGAAAGGAAAGGAAAAGTAGAGAATTATTTAGTAGTTGAAGGGAAAGATGGTGGTTTTAGGATGGTAAAAGTTGATAAAAATCCTAAACAGTTTTTAAAAAAGGTAGAGGATGAATCGCAGAAAAAGTAGGCTAAAAGTAGGAGTTATAAGCTTAGGCTGTTCTAAAAATCTGGTGGATACGGAGATCTTATTGGGTAAGCTCAAACAAGCAGGAGTGGAATTTGCTAACGATCCTAAAAAGGCCGATACCATCATTGTAAACACCTGTGGGTTCATAAACCCAGCTAAAGAAGAAGCAATAGACTACATTCTCGAATATGCGGGGAATAAGAAAGTTATAGTGATGGGTTGTTTGGTAGAAAGATACAAACAGGAACTAATGAAAGAAATACCGGAAGTCGCAGCTTACTTTGGAACAGAAAGTTGGGATGAAATCTTGGAGTTTTTGGGACTCGAAAAAGTAAAAGAAAATAAAAGGATTCTTACAACACCAAAGTCCTATGCTTACCTTAAGATTTCCGAAGGCTGCAATCGCCTGTGTTCTTTCTGCACCATACCTCAAATAAGAGGCAAGTATAGATCTAAAACTATACAAGATTTAGTGGAAGAGGCTAAGTGGATAGCTCAGCAGGGAATTAAAGAAATATGCGTGGTTTCTCAAGATACTACCTATTACGGCAGGGATCTGTATGGAAAAAATGCAATAATTAAACTTCTTGAAGAGCTTGAAAAGATAGATGGTATAAACTGGATAAGGCTTCTGTATCTTTATCCAACGGATGTTAGCAATGATCTTATAAGCTACATAGCCAATTCTTCAAAAGTTCTTCCATACTTTGATATACCTCTTCAGCACATTTCTGACAGAGTTCTAAAAAGCATGAGAAGAGGTTACGATAAAAGCTTCGTAGAGAGGCTTGTAAATAGGATACTTTCTGCCATACCCAATGTGGTGCTAAGAACGAGCTTTATAGTGGGTTATCCGGAGGAAGAGCCTGAAGATTTTCAAGAGCTACTAGACTTTGTAGAGAAGGGTTACTTCTACTGGGTTGGTGTGTTCAGCTATTCCGCAGAGGAAGGAACTCCAGCGGAGGTGTTAGGAGATAGGATAAGCTATGAGGAAAAGGAAAGAAGAAAGAGCATTCTATACGAAGTTCAAAACGAGGTTATCCAGAGGAAAAATAGAGATCTACTAGGGAAAAAATTTCAGATGCTAGTGGATGGATACGACGAAGATCTGGGTATTGTGCCCGTTGGAAGACTTTGGTTTCAGGCACCAGAAGTGGATGGGATTTGTTATTTGGAAACCGAGTGGGAAGTTAAAGAGGGAGACTTGATAAGTGTGTTGGTAAAGGATTTCAAAGAGCAGGACCTATTGGTTGAGTTTGTAAGTGAGTGAAGGAGAAAAGAGAATAGAGTTGCACCTTTCCTCGCTCCCAGTGCCAAAAAGCAACAGATACATAAGGAAAAAAGGGGGGACAGTTTTTAAACCTCCCAGAATAAAAAACTGGGAAGCAAGAGCTATTTGGGAAATTAAGCAGCAATACAGTGGCGATCCATTGGATGGACCATTATCCATGGAAGTTATTCTGGTGCTACCAAATAGAAGAAAGAGAGACATTGACAACATGCTAAAAAGCCTTTGGGATGTGTTAGAAAAGGCAAAAGTCATAAAAAATGACAATCAGATATATGAAATAAGAACCATAAAGCAAATAGAAAAAAATGTGCAAAAAACTATCATCTACATAAAAAGGTTGGAATAATTATTGAGTGTTTCTTAAATATTCTGTAGGATCTAAAGGGATACCTTCCTTATTTCTAAGTTCAAAATAAAGCGCACAGTTCTCAGAGTTGTTTTTCCTTCCAACCAATGCAATTTGTTGGTTTTTGGATACTTGTTCCCCTCTTTTTACTAAGTTTTTTTGGTTATTTGCGTACAAAGATATGAACTCTCCATGGTCTAATATAATCATGTTTCCGTAAGCTTGTAGGTCACCCCCGCTATATATCACTTTCCCCTCCTCAACCGCTTTAACTGGGGTTCCGCACTCTGCAATTATTTTCACTCCCCTGTTATTTTTTGTAATTTCACCTTCTACAGGCAAGGGTAAACTGTTTTTTAGAATTTTCACATCCATTAGATTTTCTGTCTCTTTATGTTGTTCTCTTTCCTCCATTTTTTGTGGTGAAATGGGTTGGCGTACTTTCTCTTCTGACGCCGTAGCATGAATGTTGTTTTTAACTGGTATTTTTACAACCGTTCCCTTTTTCAACCATTTGTCTTTTAATTCTGGATTCAACCTCTCCAACTCTCTTTCCGAAAGGCCTAACTTTTTTGCCACATGTTCAAGTCTGGCAGTTTTTTTTACAACGTAAGTTTGATAGTTTTCAGTTATCTCCTTCTGATGTTTTATAGGCACTTTTACCTTTGTGCCTTTTGATAACCACTTTTGTTTCAATTCTGGGTTCAACTTTTCTAACTCTTCCTTAGAAATTCCTAAGCTTTTAGCTATGTGTTCCAGCCTGCCACCTTTCTTGACCGTATATATTTCATACTTTGTTGTCTCCTTTTCCTCTCTCTTTTCAACGCGAGGTACTTTTACCACAGTTCCCTTCTCCAACCACTTGCCTTTCAATTTTGGATTTAGCCTTTCCAACTCTCTTTCTGAAACTCCAAGCTTTTTAGCCAAATGCTCTAATCTACCACCCTTCTGAACTACGTAAGTTTCATAGTCTTTTGTCTGATTTTGAGTTCTTTTACTGACAGATCTAGCAGGTATCTTTATTTCCTGACCTTCTGATAGTTTGGTTGTTTTTAGGTTGTTAAAACTCTTTAACTCTCTCCAATCCACTCCGAATTTGTTTGCTATGCCTTCTAATGTATCTCCCCTTTTGACCTTATAAATAGCGTAATCTTTTGCACCCGGGTTTTTAGCCTTTGAAATGGGTATGCATATTTTTTTCCCTATTTTTAAGTTGTTAGGCTTGATACTTTTATTGGCTTTTAGTAGTTCTTGAGTTGTTATTCCGTAGCTTTTCGCTATCTTTTCCAGCGTTTCTCCACTTTTGACTTTGTGATATTTACATTCTTGAGCAAAGGACAAGTTGAATACAAGGCTAATACTTAATATAAAAACCTTTTTCTTCATGGCTTGCCACCTCCTTTATTATTTCCATTTTATCTACCCTTGCTCCTTCTGGACCTTCCCATAGTTTCCACACAAAGCTTTGAACTACATCTTCATGACCTTGAACGAAGACCTCCACCCTACCGTCTGGTAAGTTACGTACCCATCCTTCTAAGCCGTAGCTTTCACCCAGACGTTTGGTCCAACTTCTGAAGCCCACCCCTTGCACCCGACCAGATAGGAATACTCTGTAGGCCCTGATCATAAGGTTATTTTAACACTACAATAGGTACTAAACGTTTTCCTATTGTTAATAAACTAATTAACCCAATGCAGCTCTAAGGCTAAAAGTTATTATTAGAACATTCTGAAAAACCCTTTTGTTTTTATTTTTTTATATTGACAAATCGTTGTGTGTTGGTCTATAATTTACACTAAAAATTATTAAAGGAGGTGTGAAAAATGAAGAAGCTTCTTTTACTTGGAGTGGCAAGCCTAGCAGTATTTGCGGTATCTTGCCAGCAAAAGCCTGCTGAACAGCAGCAACAACCTGCTGAACAGCAACAGCAGCAACAGCAACCTGCCGAACAACAACAGCAGCAACAACCTGCTGAACAGCAACAGCAGCAACAACAACCTGCTGAACAACAACAGCAGCAGCAACCTGCTGGTGAGCAACAGCAACAACAGCAAAAGTAAGTCAAATATTTGGAGGGGCCTCCCCCTCCTTTGAAATTGGAGGGTGTGTATGTATGCCATAATCGAGACTGGTGGTAAGCAGTATATGGTATTTCAAGGAACGCGATTGAAGGTAGAAAAACTTCCTATCCAAGAAGGGCAAACCATAGAGCTAAAGCCAATACTCATTGGGAAGGAAGGTGGAAAAATTCAGCTTCAAAAAGGTAGAGTCATTGCGGAAGTGGTAAAGCACGGGAAAGGAAAAAAGGTAATTGTGTTTAAGTTTAAGTCTAAGAAGAACTACAAAAGATGGAGAGGACATAGGCAGTCTTTTACTGAACTGTTAATAAAAGAGATAAAGGAGGATTAACATGGCGTCTAAGGCAAGTGGTGGATCAACAAGAAATGGCAGAGATAGTCATTCGAAGAGATTAGGTGTTAAAAGATTTGGCGGTCAGTTGGTACGCGCTGGAAATATTTTAGTAAGGCAAAGAGGTACAAAAATATATCCAGGTCAAAATGTGGGTATGGGATCAGACTTTACACTCTATGCTTTAACGGATGGGATAGTTAAGTTCGAATCTAGAAGAAACAAAAAGTTTGTTAGTGTAATCCCTTTAACTCAATAAAAGCTATACCTTTTTCGCAATAGTTATATAAACTACCCCCATAAGTTTTCTGTTTGTATTTATTACCGCAAACCCAGCTGTCTCAAGTTCTTTTCTTAGTTCTTCCTCTCCAACGCTATTCTCCAAAGAATGTATAAAGAAATCCCATTTGTCCTTTCCAAATAAGATAATTCCTATAGGTTTCATTGGGAACCTCATAAGAAATACCAGTACGGGTGTTAACCAAAATCTGTTAATGTCCAGTATGGCTAGCCTTCCGTCTTTTACAAGTACTCTCTTTGCTTCCTTCAAGAATTTCTCCCTGCTGTGCAGGTGTCTGTAGACTAGAGATACAGTAAGATTTTTAAAGCTATTGTCTTTGAAAGGAAGATCTTCCGCATCAGCAAGAATGAAATAGCATTCCGCGCATTTCCCTTTTGCTATTTTTAGCATCTCAAAAGAAATATCTATACCTACCTTTAATCCTTCAGATTTTGATTGTACTAACACCTCCCCAGTACCTGTGCCAATGTCCAAAATACTGCCTTCCTTACTAAGGAAGCTCAACATATCTCTTTGCCAGTTTTTGATTTTTCCAAAGGTTACTAGGTTTAAAAAAAAGTCATAATATTTGCTTACTGAAGAAAAGACTTCTGAGACTATATCCTTTGCCATTCTAAAACCTCCACCTGAATATCCGAATAGGGCTCTTTTTGATACACATCCACTTTACCATCCTGATACAAAACCATCAAACCTAAAAGATAAGGCACAGGGTTTCTGTTCCCTACAAAGTCTAAAAAAGAAAAGGTTTTAATCCCTTGACTTATCAATTTTTCAAGCTCTTCGAGCGCCTTCTCAAACTTTGATACGTGTATGGGTATGGTTTTCCTTTTCTCGCCGTGCTTAATACTTTTCTTATATTCTTTTAATTTTTTTTTAATTTTTTTTATCTGATCAATTATTAGGCTCTGTGTCTCTACACTCTGAAGCTCATTTTTTTCCTCCTCCTCGAACATTTGGACTATTTCCTCCAGAGTGTATTTTTTTTCTTTTTTTCTTTTTGGTTCAGGAAACAACACATCTACCTGTTTTTTTAGTAAAAAAGCAGCAGCATAAATAGCCCTGGCTGGCACACGCAAGTCCAAAAGCTCCATCTTTTTTATCTCTTCCATATATAGACGTGCTAACTGTGCTATATCCACGTTCCATGGGTCTAAACGACCGTCTTCCACAAGTCTGTGGGCTATTGCAAAAGGATGCTCTTCATCGTACAACACTGCAGCCTCTCCTTGAAGTGGCTATACCGATTAGTTTAGTAAGTGTGTCCTTAAGATCCTTTCTATGAACTATTAAATCTATCATGCCCTTTTCAAGAAGGAACTCTGCTGTTTGGAACCCTTCAGGAAGCTGCTGCTTTATGGTTTGCTCTATAACCCTCGGACCTGCAAAGCCAATGAGAGATTGTGGTTCTGCCAGAATGATGTCTCCAAGGAAGGCAAAGCTGGCAGAAACACCACCCATTGTAGGGTTCGTTAAGACTGTTATATAAGGAACCTTCTTTTCCCTTAAAAAACTTACGCCGATGGATGTTTTTGCCATCTGCATAAGGGAAATGATGCCCTCTTGCATCCTTGCCCCACCGGAGGTTATTATAGCTACCAAGGGAAGGTTATTCTCCGCGCTATACAAACAGGCTCTGTAAAACCTTTCACCCACAACAGACCCCATGCTACCACCTATAAAGTTAAAGTCCATAACACAAAGCGCAACTTCTCTATCTACCAGATTCCCCTTAGCAACTATTAGAGCTTCCGTAAGATTGGTCTCTTTTTGAGCTTGAATTAGCCTATCTTTGTAAGGCTTTGTGTCTTTAAAATTTAAAGGATCAGAGGGAAGGATGTTTTCAAACATCAGAGAATAATTGGACAATAAAGATTGAATCCTCTCTAAGGAACCCATGGGAAAGTGGTAATTACATTTAGGACATACACTTAAGTTTTCCTTCAGCTCTGGCACATAAAGTATAGCCTTGCAAGAGGGACATTTAGTCCATAAAGCTTCCTTTTCTTGTTCTTTTTTTCTAAACCTGTCTAAGATGCCCATTAGCAAAGAAAATTTTACTATAATAGTCTTTGGTGATTCTTTACATTCTTGCTATAGCAACTGTTATCCTTTATTTTTACAACCTCGGTAGTTTTCAAGTATGGCAGCCTAACGAGGCTTTTTATGCAGAAGCAAGCAGACGTATGCTACTTACAGGAGATTATATAACCCCATACTACAATGAAGAGCTAAGATTTCAAAAACCCCCTCTTACCTATTGGCTGGTGGCTATTGGATACTGGCTATTTGGTATAAACGAGTTTGGACTAAGATTCTTTCATGCAATCTTAGGCTTAGGTACAGGCTTTATTACTTCCCTTTTGGCCTGGCTTCTGACAAAAGACCTTAGAGTTTCTGTCCTATCTTTCTTGATCTTAGTTTTGTCCTCACAGTTTTTTGTTAATGCTCACTATGCATCTCCAGAAGTGCCTTTAGCATTTTTCATATGTGCCACTTTAACCTCTTGGTATGCTTATTACAAAACTAAACGCCTTCACTTTTTGATCATAGCCTTTTTAAGCTCCTCCTTGGGTATGTTGGTAAAGGGGCCAGTAGCCTTTGTCATGCCTGCGCTTATAGTTTTTACTTTTTTGATTTTGGAAAGGCCAAGGGAGCTTTTGGACAAAAAATATTACTTGCTAACACCTTTTGCGCTGGCTCTAGGTCTTTGGTGGCATGTCTATCACTTTCTTGTACACGGAAGTGTTTTTTTGAAGGTTTTTCTCGCAGAGAACATTCAGAGAATCTATACGGGTAAAGAACCAGTATACTTTTACCTTTTGGACACTTTGGTAAGCTTTTTCCCTTACTCCCTTTTATTCTTTCCAGCTCTCTTTTGGTCTTTGCTAAAAGCAAGAAAAGAGCTAAAGTTCGTCACCCTTTGGATTCTTTCCTTTTTCTTGGTGTTTAGCTTGATAAAGAAGAAGATACCTCTCTACGTAATGCCTGCCTATCCAGCTATGGCAGTAGTAACTGCTTATTTCTTGATAAACAGTCCGTGGGAAAGGATAAAAAGATGGAACGGAATTTTCGTATCTTTACTGCTCTTTGCCCTTACAACCGTTGCAGTATTATACTTTGGGCTAAACAAAGTTTTCATATTACTCTCTATCGTCCCACTGCTTTTCCTCAAGGTTGAAGTTAGGTATGCTCCTGCATTAGCTATGGCTGTTTTTTACGTATTCCTTGCTGGTGCTATACTTCCCTATTTGGAAACTTTCAGAAAAACCAAAAACTTAGGAGAATTTATAAAAGAGCTTGATCCTGAAAGAGAATACCAGACCTATCAAATAGGTCATTTCCACCACAGCCTCCCTTTCTACGCAGAGAGGAGAATAATAAGGAATAAAACACCAGAAAAAAATTCTATAGTTATATTTGAGATAGGAAAGTTTGATGGATGCGAACCAATCAGAAAGTTCTACCTCTATAAAGGTTCTGAGTCCAGACTGTTTAAGTTTCTAATGGACTCCAAGAAGAATAAAAACTTTTCAGAATTTGGAGTTTGTCTTTATCTTTAGAATTTATGAAGGACAGATGGAAGGCTATTGCAAGCATACTACAAAAAGAAAGCAGTATAGAAATCATACCCTCCTATGAAGGATGGGGTACAGGCTATGATCCTGTTTATATACCCGTGCTTGAAATGTGGGCAAGGGGTGAGTTGGAAGATGTTCCCCCAATAGCTAAGGTTCCAAAAGGTATTGTGTTTAACGTTCGGGAGTTTTTAAAAAAAGACGACGAATATGCCCTAAGTGCTGTAAGGCACGAACTAACCTACCTTCTAAACACGGACCTTTTCTTGTGGAGGTTGGGTCAGAGGGAGTTTTTCAAGTTTGGCTATCCACCTACTTCTTTTGTAGTTTTATACTCTATCTTGGAGTCAATAAAGGCAGATGAGAACATAATCCAGGCTCGTCCTTTTGCGGAAAAGGTTTTAAGGTCTGAATGGAGTGAAAGACTAAAGCATGTAGAAGACTTATATCCACACCATCGGTTTGCCATAGCCTTTATTGAAGAGTGGTTGGGTTTGTCAGCCCTTCCCAAAAACCTTCAAAAAGCTTTCAGAGAATACTTAAAAGCTCAAAATAAAGAAGCATACTTAATTCTTGTAGACGAGGTTTTTGGAAAGTACATATCAACGATAGAGCGCTCCCAAGCTTTGAATCAGATAGACCTACTTTTGGAAGAGGCAAGGGGCAGGGTTAGGCAGGATGCTCACAGAGGAAGGATAATGACGGACGTTTTGAAAAAGCTCCCTCAGGACCTGCAGAACTTGATCCTCAGCTACAAAGATGAAAACTCAGAAAGGATAGACCCAGAGGATAGAGAAAGGATACTGGACTACTTAAAAAGCTTGCCTGAGTGGATGAGAGAATATTTAAAGCAGATGTCTTACTTGGATATGGTGGAAAGAGACGTGAGGTTCTTTAGCCACTTTCTTCCAAAAACCTTAGAGACAGAATTGGAACATAAGGGTTTTCTTCTGTTTATTCTAAAGCCGTGGAGTGCTAGCAGTCCAGTAGAAGGATCGAGCACAAGCCCAAGGCAAAGGAACCTTTCAGAAAGGGACAAAAGATATTTAAAGGAATACGGGTTAAGTGAAGAAGAGTTTAAAACCTTTCACCACATTTTAAAGGATGTGACTGTGTATGTAGAATCTTTTAAAAGAAAGTTTGAAAAGCTACTTCCGAAGGAAGAAGAAAACTGGAGTGGTGCATACTCCTCCGGAAGGCGCATAGACTTCAAGAAAATCCAAAGGGAAGTGCCTATAAAAAGGGGAATTTTTTACAAAAGGAGGGAAGTGCCAGAAAACAAAAAGCTTGCATTTAAACTGCTAATAGATCTGTCGTCATCCATGAAAAAAGAAAACAAGGCTGAGAATGCTCTCAAAGCACTCCTTCTATTTTCTGAAACTTTGCATACTTTGGGTATGCCCTTTTCTATATCCGCTTTTAATGATAGGGTCTATAATCTCAAGTCCTTTGAAGAAGATTATAAAAATACAAAGACAAACATACTAAACGCTCTTAATCTTTTGGGTGGGGGGACAAACTTAGAAAAAGTTCTAATTGAAGGCATGGACGAACTGGAGCTTTTCTGTAAAAAACAGAACATAAAAGGGGTGCTTATAGTCTTTTCTGATGGTGAGCCTACAAGAGGGCTCAAAGAAGAGTCGCTTAGAATGCTAATAAGAGAGCTAAAAGGCAAACTACCTGTAGTAGGCATAGGAGTTGGTAAGGAAAGAAACTTTGTGGAGGAGTATTTTGAAAAATCGGGAGTAAGGATCTCGGAAATATCAAAGATTCCACAGGCCTTTTCCAGAATAGTGGAAAACTACCTAAAAAGGCTTATTTCTGTTTAAACTATTATCCATGAAAGTTATTCATTACAGTCAGATAGTGGAGGCAGTTAAAGAGATTGCCATGCAGGCAAATTACAGCCTACCGCAGGATGTGGTAGTGGCATTCAAAGAGGCTTTAAACAGAGAAGAGTCAGAGTTAGGAAGGGAAGTTTTAAGGCAGATACTTTTAAACGCAGAGGTAGCAGAGCAAGAACAGATGGCATACTGTCAGGACACGGGAGTAGCTGTTGTTTTTGTGGAGATAGGTCAGGATGTGCATGTGGTAGGTGGGTCTCTAAAAGATGCCATAAACGAGGGGGTGCGCAGGGCTTACACGGAAGGGTATTTGAGGGCTTCTATGGTTTATGATCCTGTTTTTGAAAGAAAAAACACAAGGGACAACACTCCCGCTATAATACACTACGAGGTAGTTCCTGGAGACAAGCTTAGAATAGTTTTTGCACCAAAGGGTGCGGGGTCCGAGAACACCTCACGCTTGGCTATGCTAAAGCCTGCGGATGGTTGGGAAGGTGTAAAGAGATTTGTTTTGGAAACGGTAAAGTTAGCGGGTCCAAATGCATGTCCACCATTTACCGTTGGAGTGGGGATAGGTGGAAACTTCGAGTACTGTGCATTGCTGGCTAAAAAAGCCTTGCTAAGACCTGTAGGAGAAAGAAGTTCAGACCCAATAGCAAGAAAGATTGAGGAGGAGCTTTTGGAAGATATAAACAAACTTGGGTGGGGACCTATGGGTTTTGGAGGCACAACTACAGCCATAGACGTAAAAGTAGAGCTATATCCTTGTCATATAGCCTCTTTGCCAGTGGCGGTAAATATTCAGTGTCATGCCTCAAGACATGCAGAGGTAGAGCTTTGAAGTGGTTTCTAATTTTAGCCTTCATAGGTTTGATAACTGTTCTCTTCTTATCTGGACTTGCCTTTAGGTGGCTTAGAAGTGCTTTAAGCAAATACTTTTAGCGTCTGTTCCAGAGTTTTTCCCCATGCTTTTCTTTCATTTCCAACTCAAGCAGAAAAATATACTTTAAAAAGGTGTATATAAAGGCGGATATAGCTACCGCAAACCCTCTTAAACCATCTAAAAAACCCATTTGAAACAAAAATACCTTAAAAAAACTCCAAACTGGATTAAAAAGTAGATTATATATCCTAAACTTTTTACCCTTTCTGTAATTTATTTCTGCCATAATCTTTGCATACTTTATAGTTTTCTCATACTGATCAAAGAGGTTTTTGTAAGAGTAGTGGTATAAGTTTCCTCTGAGTTTTGATGCTTTACCTTTAAAAACCGCACTTTCGTGCAATTCCCCTTCAAAACTCACTGCTCCCTTTTTGAAAAGTCTAACCCTCCATTCTGGATACCAAGCATGCCTGAGAAACCCACCCAGATAATAAGTCTGCCTACATACCATAAAAACTTCAGCCTTGTTTGAGCTTATGGCCTCTCTTATGGAATCTCTCAACTCTTCCGAAACTTCTTCATCTGCATCCAGCACAAATATCCAATCTTTAGAGCACACCTGCACTCCCCTATTAAGCTGATTACTGTATCCATCCCAAGGATGATAAAAAACTTTTGCCCCTAAGCTCTTTGCCACGTTCACAGTAGCATCAGTAGAGCCTGAGTCAAGGACCACAATTTCGCTGGCTATGTCTTTTACACTCTCTATTGCCCTTGGCAAATTCTTCTCTTCGTTTTTTGTAAGTATTAGAACAGAGAGCTCTGCCATCTTGATAATATATCTCTGAGCAATGGATTAAACCTCTTTTCCCTTCCTATGGTTGTTCCTTCTCCGTGTCCGCACACTACCGATGTATCTTCCGGAATTTCTGAGATTACTCTGTGGAGAGATCTTTTTAGCTGTTGGAGGTCTCCGCCGGGCAGGTCCCACCTTCCAACAGAACTTCTAAAGAGCAAATCTCCCGCTATGAGAACCCTTTGATCTTCAATGTAAAAACAGCAATGTCCTGGTGTGTGTCCCGGTGTGTGCAAAACTTTAAGTTTTGTACTACCTACGAAAAGCTCCTGGCCATCTTCCAAAAAACCATCTGGCTCTGGACAAGGAAGATCTGCACCTACGTATTTATCAAAACCGTTCCATATTGGGTCGTTCAGCAAAAACACATCCGCCTTGTGCATAAGGAATGGAATTTTTAGCTGTTCTCTTAGCTTTTTTACCTGTCCCACGTGGTCTATGTGTCCGTGAGTTGCCAATATTAGCTTAGGTTCTGTGTTTTCTAAGGCTTTTAAAATGGCATCAGCGTCCGCCCCTGGGTCTATTACCGCAGATTGGCTGCTTTCCTCGTCTATGACCACAGAGCAGTTCATACTTAAGGGTCCCACAGGCAAAACTTTTAGTATCATTTTTTAAACAGCTCCGGTAATTTAAGAAGATACACGTAAATTCTCTTCCACTTACTCCACTCTATGGCTGGCAGGTTTGCCCCATAGGTTTTGTTTGGCTCCAAGTCTTTTGAAACACCCGATTTGGCAGCAACTTGCACGTTATCTCCAATATGCACATGATCCGCCACACCCACCTGCCCAGCTAAGACTACATTTTTACCAGTTTTTACGCTTCCAGACAATCCTACCTGACTGACTACTATGTTTCTTTCCCCTATCTCACAATTGTGAGCTATCATAACCAAGTTGTCTATCTTTGTTTCTCTGCCTATAACTGTGCTGTCAATCATAGCCCTGTCTATAGTGGTGTTTGCCCCTATCTCTACGTCATCCTCAATGATCACGTTACCTATATGGTTTAGTTTGAAAATACCTTCCTTTGTTATGTAATAGCCAAAGCCGTCTGCACCTATAACCGCTCCGCTATGCACTCTTACCCTTTTACCTATAACGGACCTTGGATACACCTTTACCCCGCTAAAAAGTATGCTTCCCTTGCCTATGTGAGTATAGTCCCCTATGTAGCAAAAAGGATATACCTTTACTCCGTCTTCTAAAACCACATGTTTTCCAACGTAAGCGAAGGGTCCCACATAAACATCCTTTCCTATGACCGCAGAATCCTCTACATAAGCATTAGGAGAAATTCCAGAAGGGTGCTCTTCATTAAAGTAGAAGTTAAGAAACCTTGCCAGAGAAAGCTTTACATCTTCTACAAGTATATAGCTTTCGTGATTGACTTTTTGAGAAACCACCACCGTTATTTCTCTCTTTTCCCTTACGTTTTCAAAATCTCTAAGAGAGGGACAAAAAATTATGGTGCCTTCCTCTGGTCTTTGGACGGAGGAGATCCCTTTTAGCCTTAAGTCCTTTCCAAATAGCTTGCCACCTATACGCTGTGCTACCTCGGATGCAGTAAAGTTCATACTCACTCCTTCTTAGGAACCAGCCTATAAAACCTCTTCTTCCCTAACTGTATTTTAAGCTCTTGGAGAACTTCAATTTCCTGAAAAGGATCTTCTATCTTCCTTCCGTTTATCCTAAAACCTCCACCTTCTATAACCCTTCTTGCGGAGTTTTTTGAAGGTTCCAAGCCAAGCTCAAATAAAAGCTCGTAAGCCTTTCTTCTGTGGCCAAAGGGCACCTCTAAAACTGGTGCATCCTCCGGAAACTCCCTTTCAGAAAAGGTCTTTACAAAAAACTCTAAAGCCCTGTCCGCATCCTCTTTTCCGTGGAAACGCTGAACTATGGTATAAGCAAGCTGTTTTTTTGCATCCATAGGATGCATACTCTTTTTAAACTCCTCTATCTCCTCTTTGCTATAGTCTGTAAGCAAAAGGTAATAATCCCACATAAGCTCGTCAGATATAGACATGATTTTACCAAACATAATTTCTGGTTCTTCTGTTATACCTACGTAATTTCCGTATGACTTGGACATCTTTTTAACTCCATCCAAGCCCACTAACAGGGGAAGGGTAATGCATACTTGGGGTTCTTGTCCATAAGCTCTCTGCAAGTCCCTTCCCACCAAAAGGTTAAACTTTTGGTCTGTTCCGCCAAGCTCCACATCCGCCTTTAAAACAACCGAATCGTAGCCCTGAAGCAACGGATAGATGAACTCATGGATGAATATAGGGTTTCCCTCCCTGAAGCGCTTGGAAAAGTCATCCCTTTCAAGCATTCTCGCCACCGTGTACTTTCCAGCCAACTTTATTAGCCCATCAGTGCCGAGTTCTGAAAGCCAGGTGCTATTGAAGACTATGTTCGTCTTTTCTGGGTCAAGTATTTTAAAAACCTGATGCTCATAAGTTTTTGCATTCTCTAAGACTTCTTCTCTTGAAAGCGGAGGCCTTGTTTCACTTCTTCCGGTTGGGTCCCCTATCATAGCAGTGAAGTCTCCTATCACAAAATAGACCTCGTGTCCAAGCTGCTGAAATTGTCTGAGTTTTTGAAGCAAGACAGTATGTCCGAGATGAAGGTCCGGAGCGGTGGGATCAAAGCCAGCTTTTATCCGAAGGGGCTTACCCTTTTTTAGCTTTTCTACGAGCTCTTCCTCTTCTATGATTTCCGAAACGCCCTCTTTTATCAGGCTAAGCGATTTTTCTATAGGCATCATAGCTTCTTTTTATTTTAAGCCAAACTGTTAGAGTTAATTTGTGTAATTTTGGGTAGGCTAATTTTATAAAAAACGATAAAAAAGTTAAGAAATTATTTAGTTTGGACTTGACAAAAGGAAAAATGTGATTTATATCAATAATTAGAATCCTATAAGGAGGTGCAAGGATGGCGCATGAGGGAGCACATGCAGCGCATCACGAGACGAGCCCTTGGGGCTTACCAGTAGGTTTGGTGCCACTTGTCCTTTCTCTGGCGGCGGTTGCTTACTTTGGCTGGGGATGGAGCCTTGTAGGGCTCATCCTTGCAGGCGTAGCCCTCGTCCTCTTGGTCATAGGTGTGGTTGGATGGGCCAATGAGCACTTTTCAAAGGAACAGGATCAGGGACATGGTTTTCAGGGGATGGTTTGGTTTGTCTTTGCGGAAATCGTCATATTCGGTTCCATCTTTGCAGGCTTTTGGATGGCAAGAGTCGCCCATGCTACCGAGTGGGTCACAAAGTGGATCCCTGAAGGTGGAATGAACTTGCCTCTTGTTGGACTTCTTACCCTAATTCTTTGGGCATCCAGCTACACCATCTACAGAGCGGAACATTCCTTGGAGCACAACGACCTGGGCGGATACCGCATGTGGCTTGTAGCCACTATGGTTTTGGGCACCCTGTTCTTGGTTATTCACATTTGGGAGTGGATGCATCTGTGGGAAAAGGGCTTTACTATTAGCGCCAACATGTATGGCACGGGCTTTTACACGCTAACAGGTGTTCACGCCTCTCACGTTATCGTAGGTATAGGTATGCAGTTGGTACTTTTATTAACCAGTGGTAAAGCCTTAGGAAAGGTGACGCCCATAAAGGCGGCAAGTTTCTACTGGCACTTTGTGGATTTGGCTTGGCTTTTGGTAGCTGGTACCGCTTACATAGTGGGTTCTTACGGGACTTTTTAAGCCATGAGGTGGGTTTTAGCCCTGATTGTCCTGTTGGGGTCCGTTTGGGCAGTTCCCTCGCCTAAAAGCCATGAAGGCTTCTTTGACCCGAGCATTTTACAGATAGAGGAAGAGAAATATTTGGGCAATCGTGTTGCGGATGTGGAGTTTGTGGATGAAAGAGGAAATACCCATAGGCTCTTGAACTACATCAAAGGACATCCCACCGCTCTGATCTTGGGCTACTACACCTGCGATTCTGCATGCCCTCTTATAATCAAAAACGCCATAGAAGCTTCCAAAGGAGTAGGGAAGGATTTTAAAGGCGTGGTCCTTTCCTTTGACAAGGAGGACACTCTAAGAGACCTGCAGGAGTTCAAAAGGAAACTCGGGATCTCCTCCGACAGATGGACCTTTGGCATTATGAAGGAAGAGGACATCAAAAAACTTTCTGAATCCGTGGGCTACAGGTTCTTTTACTCGAGGCAAGATAGAGTCTTTGTCCATCCAAACGTGGTTATGTTCTTAGACCCAGAGGGAAAGGTATCAAGATACTTGTATGGTATATCCCCAAGGGAGATAGACTTCAGAATCGCCTTGGCAGAAGCTGAGACCTTTAGGATCACAAAAAACACCATAGTGGATGTAGCCTTCATGGTTTGCTATAAATACGACCCCAACACGGGTAAATACGGGCTAAACCCGATAGTTTTGTTTGCTATAGCTGGCCTAAGCTTGGGTGGCTTTACCCTTGCTTACGCTTTTATTAAAAGAACCAAGGAGGTGCAACCATGAAGTATCTTTTGGCTTTGCTGGCTCTTGTGGGGTCAGTGTTTGCAGAGGAAGTGCTTGCCTATCCCAGAGCCTACTGGGAAAACTCCGTAAAGGTTTGGTTCTGGGTGGCGGTGCTTATTTACCTTGTAGTAGCTATTCCATCCATCTACTTTGCCATTAAGTATCGTTACAAAAAGGGAGAACGTGAGGAAGGAGAGCACATTGAAGGAAACACAGCCCTTGAGGTCGTCTGGACTGTTATACCCATCATAATAGTGCTTTTCCTCGGAACTTACTCCTTTGCAAATTTTGTAAAGCAAAGGAATGCTCCAGAGGGTGCTATGGAGATCAAAGTAGTTGCTTTCATGTGGGGATGGGAGTTTGAATATCCAAACGGAAAGAAGGTTTACGCCTTCTTTAACCAGGAGGGATATACCGCACCAGAAGAGCAAAAGGCATACATTCCCGCAGGAAAGCCCGTTAAGGTATATTTGACCTCAAGGGATGTGATCCATTCTTTCTTTGTCCATCCCGCAAAGATCACAGAAGACGCGGTGCCCGGAAGGATCACAAAGCTTTGGTTCCAGATCAACAAGCCAGGTGAATACTTCGTATTCTGCAGAGAGTACTGCGGAACCTGGCACTCTCGTATGTTTGCCATCCTAAAGGTGGTGCCAGAGGAAGAGTTCAAAAAATGGCTTGGAGAAGGACAAGCCGCAGAACAAACTCCTCAGCAAACAACTCAATAAAATAAAGGAGGTGCGACCATGGCGGTAGCTAAGGTTCCTTCAGTCCCATGGTACGGAGCCACTTTAAAAGAGTGGCTCTTTACCACAGACCACAAAAAGGTGGGTATGCTCTACCTTGTAACTTCACTGCTCTACTTTGCGGTAGCTGGGCTCTTTGGTTTGCTCATCAGGTTCGAGCAAACTGTGCCCGGCATACAGCTCCCAGACATGTATGGCAAAACGGGGGCGGACCTTTACAACTACCTGCTAACAGGACACGGTGCGGTCTTACTGCTCTGGTGGGCAGTTAACGTATGGGTGGGTGGATTTGCGAACATATTGGTTCCCTTGATGATAGGGGCAAAGGATTTGGCCTTTCCAAGACTCAACGCCTTTGGATACTGGGCCTTCTTCGGCGCAAGCGTCTTGGTGCTTTTAACACTTATACCCCAAAACTGGATTATGATGCTATGGACAGGGTATCCACCATACTCCTTGAACGAAAACGCGGGTTCTACAGTCCTTTACATAATGATAGTTACCCTTTATGGGATATCTTCAACCGCTGGTTCAGTAAACATGATCACCACCATCGTTAGCCTCAGGGCCAAGGGACTGGGTTGGACAAAGTTAAACCTGTTCGTGCATACCATAATGGCAGCAAGTCTTATAAACCTCTTTGGAGTGCCGGCATTACTTGGTGCAGGCGTGCTACTGTTTACTGACAAATACCTTGGAACAAACTTCTACAATCCAGCTTTGGGTGGAGACCCACTACTGTATCAGCACCTTCTTTGGTTTTACTCCCACCCAGTTGTTTACATAATGATCTTGCCAGCCTTTGGTGTATTCTCTGAAGTTATCTCCACCATGTCCAGAAAACCCATCTTTGGTTACATATCCATGATGTTTGCTATATACGCCATAGCTTTGGTAGGATTCTCCACATGGGTACACCACATGTTCGTCTCCGGTGTGCCAGACTGGACTAGGGTTATCTTCTCATACACCACACTGTTTGTTGCAGTGCCAACCGGTATAAAGATCTTCAACTGGGTTGCAACCCTGCACAAGGGAGCCATAAGGTTCAACTCTCCAATGCTCTTTACCTTAGGTGGGATCCTCATGTTCCTAATAGGGGGTCTTACCGGTATTCCAAACGCTATGGTTTCCATAGACTTGGGTATATCTGACTCTTTGTTCGTCGTAGGACACTTTCACTACGTGCTTGGTATGGCTTTGACCTTTGGAGCCTTCAGCGGTATGTATTACTGGTATCCAAAGATCATAGGCAAAATGTATTCAGAAAGACTTGCAAAGCTGAGCTTTTGGCTGATGCTCATAGGTGCTAACATCTTCTACTTCTTCCAAATGTATATGGGTATGGTTCATGGTATGCCCAGAAGGTATCCAGACTATCCACCTATAGCAGAGTGGGTTAGCTTGATGCAAATTCAAACGGTGGGTGCGGTAATACTGGGAATTGGTGTGCTTTTGAGCTTCATCAACTGGATCAAGAGCCTGTGGGGTCCAAAGGCTCCAGATAACCCTTGGGGATCTCCATCCCTTGAGTGGACAAAGACGGACACACCCGTAGGTCCTCATAACTTCAAGGAGTATCCAATAGAAGTGCCAGAAGATTGGCATCCTTATGCTTACTACAAAGGCTATCACACTCATATATAAGCTTTATGGTGCGCCTCGTGCTGTGGCTACTTTTCCCGCCCCATCGGGCGGGGCTTTGTAAAGGAGGACTTTTATGGATGAAACAAGGCAAAGAAGGGTTAGAATAGTTGGAACACTTGTGGGGCTTTTTGTTCTTGCCAGTTTTCTAACTGGACTTCTTGGTATGGCTCTTTCAGAAAAGAATAGGGAGTATTTCATATACAGGCTTAAAAACGTGAAAAACCTCCCTCTATTTAAGCCTACAGAACTACCAAAGGAAAGCCGATGAGTGAAATAGGGCATCTTCTGATATTTGCTTCGAGGCTCTTTGAGGTCTTTGGTTTTCTTATGGTGATCCTCTTTATCTTTAAGGGTATAGCTCTTAAATACGTGTTCATTACAGCGGGAATTACCACCTCTGGCATTCTTCTTTCTCTTTTTGGTTTCTTAAGCGGAAGGATCTCTGCCCTTCAGTCTTTTGCAATAGAGGGTGTCTTTGCTGGGTTTATATTAGCTTTGGCTTTCCACGCCTTTATGGAAAAGAGGGAAGAGAGGCGAAGACTTCCCAAACCACCAGAAAAGGTTAGGTGTCCAGTCTGCATGGGTTTTGTAAAAAAAGAAGATCAATACTGCGTAGCCAGAGAAGGAAAAGATTTACTATACTTTGACACGGAAGAGCACCTAAGGAGATTTTTAGAAGACTTAGCAGAATACAAAAAACTTAGAAAGCTAAACATTAAGAAAATAGAAGACGTTTATATTAAAGGTTGGAGCCAGTGGAAAAAGGTTGAAGAATACATAAACGGTGGTTAAAATACAAAGAGGGAGGTAAG